>JBDRBZ010000055.1:0-2851 GCA_043822175.1 Candidatus Omnitrophota bacterium | reverse complement strand
ATCCTGCCTCCCGGTTATTCGTGCCCCAAGTGCGGCGCCCGGGAAATAGCCAGGGAAAAGGACATACTTGACGTATGGTTTGAATCGGGCGTCAGCCATCAGTCGGTGCTTAGACGATTAAGCGGTCTGGGATATCCCGCTGACCTTTATCTTGAGGGTTCTGACCAGCACAGGGGGTGGTTCCAATCCTCGATCATAACCGCTGTCGGCATCGAAAATTCGCCTCCCTACAGAGAGGTCGTTACGCACGGCTTCATCGTTGACGGCGACGGCAAAAAGATGTCAAAGTCGCTCGGCAACGTTATATCGCCGCAGGACCTGATGAAGGAATACGGGGCAGACATTTTGCGGTTATGGGTCGCCTCGAGCAACTATTACGACGACATAAGGATATCTGACGAGATTATGAAGAGGACGGCTGATGCGTACAGGAAGATAAGGAACACGTTCAGGTATCTCGTGAGCAATCTCTACGACTTCGAACCCGATACGGATTCTGTCGAAGCCGGGATGCTCGAGGAAATAGACAGGTGGATGCTCTCACGACTGGGGCGCGTTCTGAAAGAGGTAACAGGGTATTATTCCGAATACCTGTTTCACAAGGTATACCGCGCGGTTTACAACTTCTGCGTTTACGAGGTGTCCTCGTTATTTCTGGATGTGGCAAAAGACAGGCTCTACACCTCAAAGGCCGCTTCAGTGGCCAGGCGCTCGGCCCAGACAGTGCTCTACAGGATACTTGACGGGATCGTCAGGGTCATTTCCCCGGTACTCGCTTTTACAGCGGATGAGGTCTGGCGGGAGGCGGGATTCCTGTCAAGGAGGTGCGGGAGCGTACACCTCTCGGAATGGCCGGATACAGACGGCGAAATATCCTCATGGATAGATGACCGGCTCGATAATGACTGGGAGCGGCTAGTATATGTGCGCGAAAAAGTCCAGAAGGCGCTTGAGCTCAAGAGGGAGTCCGGCGCGATAGGCAGTTCGCTCGACGCCAGCGTTGCCGTATGGACGGACGACGCCGCGCTGAATGACCTGCTCAAGTCTAAGGAGGCCATTCTGCCCATGCTTTTCATGACTTCACAGGTATCCGTCCGCGAGCTTCCCGTAGCAGAATCGGATAAGACCGGCGGCGCGGCGGTCGCCGCTGATGTCGCCAAGGCCGGCGGCGCGAAATGCGTGCGGTGCTGGAATTACAGCGTATCCGTGGGATCGGATCGCGCGCATCCTGACATATGCGCGAAATGCGCGGCGAATATTAAATAGTCACTATTTATTTGAAAAAATCCGCGACTTGGGATATAATGTTGGGCCGCTTGTGGGAGTGAACGTTACGTTTTAAAAGGGGGTAATTGTTGATGAAATCAAAAAAAATGCCTAAAAAAGAACTCGCAAAATACAGGAAACTGCTCCTTAATGAGAAGGCAAAGATATTCGCGGAATTCTTACACCTTAAAAACGATGCCCTGAATAAGTCTCAGAAAGAGGCGTCGGGTGACCTTTCCGGGTACAGCTACCACCTCGCGGACATGGCAAGCGATCTCTATGAAACGGATTTCATGCTGAGGCTTGCGGCTGACGAGAGGGAGAGGCTGTACGCCATAGATGACGCGCTGAAGAGGCTCGAAGAGAAAGATTACGGGATGTGCCTAACGTGCGGTAAGCCGATCCCGAAGAAAAGATTGAACGCTATACCTCAAACCGCTAATTGCCTCAAGTGCCAGTCAGATTCCGAAGGGAAAAAGACAAGGCAATAAGAGCGGCAACCGGGCAGAACAATTTGTTACTTCTTACCCTGTTTATACTTGCTGCGGACCAGGCCACGAAGTATATGGTCCTGTCACGTCTTGACGCGTTTCCGGCGGATATCTGGCCGGGCGTATTTTCCATTACCCCCGTATTCAATACCGGCGGGGCATTCGGCGTCTTCCGGGATTTCCCGGCGCTGTTTCTCATCGTGCCGTCTGCAGCCATCGCGCTTGTCATCGTGATGATTTTGAGAATTGAATATGTGAGGCGAAGAGGCGGCGCGGGCGGGCAGAGGTGTGCGGTCGGGTATCGTGCCGACGAATTTTCCCTGTGTTTAATATTGGCAGGGGCGGCAGGCAATATGATCGACCGCGTAAGACTTGGATATGTCGTGGATTTTCTGGATTTTAAGGTATGGCCCGTGTTCAACATCGCGGATTCGGCCATAACAATCGGCATGACCGTTCTTGTTATACGTATGCTGATACAGGGCTTTAAGAGGAGGGCCGCCAAGTAGTATGCATCCTATTATATGCAGTTTCGGGCCTGTATACATTTATTCATACGGCGTCATGGTGGCAGTCGCCTTCGGGGTGGCCTACTTTCTGATATGGCGGAATGCGGGCCGCTTCGGCGTTGACCGGGTGAGGGCCTGCGATCTCCTCGTATACGTGATGATATCAGGCATCGCGGGAGCCAGGCTGTTTCATGTTATGGTAAACGCCGGATTCTATCTGAAGCATCCTTTTGAGATCTTCATGCTGACCAGAGGCGGGCTGGCTTTTTACGGCGGGCTTGCCGCGGCCTGTGCGTTTACGCTGTTCTACGTGAGGAGGTTTTCCCTGCCGCTGTGGACGGTAGCGGATTTATTCGCTCCGTATATCGCGTTGGGGCAGGCCATAGGGCGCATAGGCTGCTATTTTAACGGGTGCTGTTACGGCGGCTACTGCCCCGAGGGCCATTACGGAATAATGCTGCCCGGCGAGGAAATAGCGCGGTATCCGGTACAGCTGTATGCCTCGATCGCACTTGTACTTATTTACTGTGTCTTAAGGTTTATGCAGGAGAAAGGGATTTTACGGGGCAGCCTTTTTGCCGTTTA
>JBDRBZ010000054.1:0-7713 GCA_043822175.1 Candidatus Omnitrophota bacterium | reverse complement strand
CTATTATGACACGTACGTGAGCGAAAGAGACGAGGTCCCCGGACAGACGATTACAGGCATACCCTATACCTGGATACCGTACACCATGTATGATTTTCTTATCATACCTCTTTATAAGAGGAAAGACACGGGAGAGCCGGTGGACTTTGGCAAGGCGCAGTTTGTAGACGCGAAAATATTGTATGACGAGACAGGCGCAAACGCGATAGGCATTGAAATAATCATGCAGGAAGGTGAAAACCAGTTCGTGGTCGAGCCTTACGACGTGCGCATCATGAAGATAGAGGACAATGCCGGCACAGGGCTCAAGCACCCGTTCAAGCAGACCGAGCTCATGCGCGTGATGCAGGAGATCGCCGACCGCACAGGCCGCCGCCCCGGCGACGTGAGCCCGACCGAAGTCGACAACGAGGCGTACGGCAGACAGCTCAGGATCATGCTCTACGAGTTCGCCCGCATGGGCCGCGCGGACAGAGAACGCCGGCTCGGCCAGGCCATCGCGTGGCCGGAGTCCGCCGAGGCGGACGCGCGGAGCCTCGAGCAGCGGCTGCCCGAAGGGGCCGCGTGGTCGAAAGAGCGGACAAAAGAGATCCTGGACAGGGCCGTCATAGCGGCGCGCCGGACAATGCCGGGTAAAGCCGCGAACGCGCCCTTCAGCGTAAATGAACTGGCGATCGTGCTGAAATACTATGCGCTTGAGGGCATAACGCAGGATATAGACGCGCTCAGGGCACAAGCCGCTGAAAATCCCGGCATGCTGGGCGAACTCTCAAGAAAGGCGTTCCAGATGCTTTATGATCACAAGGATATGTATGACTCGATCCTGGAAACAGGGGACTTTGATATCATCCCCGATGTTCTTAAAAGGCTTATCCGCGACGCGAAATACATAGACAGAGTGGCCCAGCTTGCTGTTAGCGACGTGGCAGTAAAACCCGAGCACCCGGAAATAGAGCTCGTGGTCGCCCCGTTGACCGCGGCTGAAACCGCAAAAATGTTTGAGGGCATGCATCAACATACCATAATATTCGAAGATACGCTTACGAGCATGAATGACCTCTTTGTGTTCATGAAAAGCGCGCATGCCTATAACCGCTCAAAAAACAGGTTCGGCGTGCCCGTGCATGTGGCCTGTGTTAATAAAAACTGGATAACGGACGGCAAGTACAGACAGGCCATAGTCTATGACGCGGAAAGGGATATGTTGAGGGAAGTCATGTTCGAAAACCCTGTCGATGTAAAAGGCAGTATTGACATCAGAAATCTGTATGTGGATACCGAGCAGGAGACGCATTATACCATGAGCAGGGCTTATGAGAGGCGAAACGGCGGCTCCATACAAACAAACCCGTATCATTCGGCTAAAAAGGCTGACAGTAAATACTGGGCGTACAGGCTTTGGAGAGAGGCAGGCATTGACACGCCTGAAAGCCTTTTTATCCCGCAGGGCTCTACCAGTTTTGAGATCGAGCGGCGCATTATGGCGTTCCTGCATGACGTGGCCGACTCTTTAGATACTATCCATCTCGTGGTACAGCCCAACTTCGGCACCGAAGGCATAGGCACGAGGGATTTCGCGGTATCGATGGACGATATAAAGAAGGGTTCGGAATTCTTTGATTATGTGGCAGGTTTGGCCGCGTCGGATTCCGTGATCATAAGCCAAGCTGTGGGCAACGTGTTTTATTCGGACTCCGTCAGGGCCTCACATGAGAACGCCTACAGGTGCGTTGTCAGGGCCAATGTTGTTTACGACGGAAGGGGATATGGAGTGGACTCGTACAGCGGGTTTATCTCGACCCGGACTGATGAGTTTATCGTGTCAAGAAGGCACGGAGGCATACACCTGCCCCCGAATGGCCAGGAATCGCTATTCAATAACATCTGGATGAATGAAAACGGGGTATTAATCAAAATCATTGTAACCGAAGACATGCGCAGGCGTCTGGAAGAGCGCGTATGTGAGGCTGTGCGGCTCCTGAACAGAAACCATGGTAACGGGGCAAGGGGCCTTATTTATGGCGTGGACATATTGCTCGAAGCCTACAAGAACGAAGCAGGCAAGATTGAGCTTATACCGGTTATAAAAGAGGTAAACCCCAGGCCTACAGGCCTTGCCCATTGCGCGCCGCTGGGAACAGACAGTGAAATGCCTGACCTGTCGGCATACTGGAAAGGGGTTGTAACAGAGACTCTGAGGAAAAACGGTATAGCGGCGCTGCCAACCACTCCCGAAGCCGCTATCATGTGGCTCGTGACAGAAGACCTTGATGTGTATCACGGCCCGATACTGGATTCAATTACAGGGACACAGGTTGAGGTGAAACAGAAATTTTCGGCTGTTCTCGGATACCTGCTTGATTTCCTGAAGCTTGACAGCCAAGCAGCCGGTTCTTACAGGAAAATATATCTCCTGCAGGAACGGGCGATTATTGTTGTCGGTGATATTCTCTGGAGGATGAAGCATGCGAACATGCTGCCGGCCAAGGCAGATCTGGACCGCGTTATCAATGTAATCTCTGCTGATACGTCTGTCAGGAACGATATGGCGCAAGCGCTTGCCGATTATACGCTTGAGAGGGAAAACAGGGAGCACTATATGAACTTTATGAACCAGTTCTTAAGAGCCGCCAATGAAAGGGAGATCAGGGATTTTATGGAGTCCAAGGAAATGCTGCTCGCTGAAATCCAAAGCAGCCCTATTAAGCACGCGAGGCCAGGTGTCCTTTACAGGGCGATATGCCCCATGAGGGTGGGAGTCACATCGGCCAATGCCTCGGATAACTGGACATTCTCGAAACTTATCGGCGGTATGGTCATGAATTTTGCTGTTGACATATCGTTAGATGAAAATCATGACCCCACGCCACCCATGACGATTTCGATGCATACGCTTGACACTCCCGGTATTGTGCTTGAGACCATAAGCAATATGGATGTGGAGGACGGCTATACAGACCAGATAGAGGTTACGAAAGATAATGTCATCGAATTATTCGGCCTTTCAAAAGAGCATAAGTCTGCTGTCCTTAGAGGTGCACAGCTAACTCCTGATATGTGCTTCAAGGGTTCCAAGGACCCGCTGCGCATGATAAAGTATGCCCTCATATTTTCAGGCATCGTGCATTTCAAAGGAAATGAAGACGAATATATCAGTAATCCGCGCAGGATATTGGAGGACATATGGCATTTCACCGGAGATAAAGGGCTCAAAATAACGATCGACAGCCGAAACGCCCCTGTGCGAAGCGGATTCTCATCCAGCTCAACCGTGGCTCTAGGGCTTTTAAAGGTATTATACAAGGCCTCGGGCCAGGACCAGCTGGCCGAAAACAGGATACTCTCGTGCATGGCCCTTCTTATGGAGAATGAACTGAGCCTCAAATCAGGCAAACAGGATACTGACGGCCCTCTTTATCCGGGTATGAAGGATATCGATTATTTCCCGACAGAAGGGTTTCTTGAGTCGTCCATCAGCTACATAGAGGACATAGACCTGGACTCGTTCTTCGAGAATCTGATAATAGTTAATACCGGGATACAGAGGCCGCAGGAGATTGGCATGAGGCGCGGCCTTAACATGAGGCACTATTCCTACATCTCCCGTGACCCGGAAAGGTTCCCTGCTGTCATGGAATCGCTCGACGTTCACATGCAGATAGTAGACGCCGTAAGGAATGAAAACTGGGCCAAGCTAGGGACTCTTTTCAACAGGTACATGGATTTGAGGGAAATAATCGATCCGGGCGCCACGGCAAGCCTTTATGATGCCGCGGCCGGCAGGAAAGTGCTCAGGTATCCTTATGAAGAGCTTATACGCCAGGGCTTGGTATACGGCGGTATGTATACCGGTGCAATGGGCGGCGGCTGCATGATGCTTGTGCCGACAGCGCTCGGTAAAGAACAACTTTCCGGTGGAAAGACCAGGCTTGCCGCGGCATTGGAAGCCATAAAAGCATATACTGCCGGCAGCGAAAAACCGTTCCGGAGGCTTCAGCCATATAAATATGCGGTCAACCCGCGCGGTATTGTATATGATGAGCAAGAGATGCTGGGGGCCGGAAGGGCGTATCGGGATGACAGCGACGGGCCTGACACGCCGGTAGCAGGCGACGATATGCCGTTTGATGACACGGCAAAGTCCCTTGAGGGCGACTATGACAATGCGAGGGACGCGCTTGTACGGCAGCTTCCGCAGGTATCACCTGAAAAAGGAGGCCCTAACGCGCTCATCATGTACGCTGACCAGCTCATTGACAGGGGCGTCGTGTTTGACATAGAGCGAACGCTCAGCGATACGGAAATGGGCAAAAGAAATGTCCTTACGGGCGGCAAGGTAGTTCTCTTCACTGAAAGTAAGGGCAAGAATGATGAGGATGTGAAGAAACTGGCCCGGCTTGTGAAAAAAGGCGATCCTACGATAAAGGTGATTTTAGTGGATGAAGGCGACCTGAAAGAGCTCAATAAGCCGCTTGCCACTGATTATCAGATAATGGATGCCTTGAAAGATATGGCCATGCGGGCGCTGAGGCAGGATCCGCTATATAGAGGTGTGGCTATTCAACAGGATAAAGTCCTCGGCATAATGAGAGGGCACACAGGCAATATGACAAAGATGGCAGGCGATGCGGCAAGCCTCGAAGTGCCTGTTGTCGTGTTCAATAGAGTAGGGTTTCACTCGTTTGCCTTAGGTCTGCAGTCCGCGCTAAAGATCAGGCAGGATGTCGCGCCTGCCCGACAGAAGGCATGGCTGTCATTGCTTGAGCCTATACGCGCGGTTCTCACAGACAGGATCGAGGAGTTCAAGATCTATATCAGGGATGTGCTGACAAAAGCGTAGCAGAGTGGTTAAAATATAAAATAGTTAGAGGGCAATGCGTTGACACCTATAACATTATATGATATAATTGGGTTAAAGATTGAAAAAGTAAGCTTGGCAAAGGGTGGGGTTTATACACTATTTGAGGGCGCAAATTATCATGCGCCGCAATTTACAAAAAAGCAAACGAAGCCAAAAATAGAGGTGTATTATTCTTAAAAGATGTGGCATGAAAAATCCCGCATCTTTTTTTTCGGAAATTGCCGGTCAGGGCGCAAAAAGCATACAAATGTTAGGAAAATAAATTACCGTCGGGCGATTTTCGAAAGTTACTTCGTAATTACTGTATTGTTACATTACTATGACAACACGAAAACGCGAATATGGTATACTCGAACTGAAAACTATACAGAAAGGTTGTATAGATGAATAGTATTCTACAAAAACAAGATAAAAAACGGAGGCTTCAAATGAAATCGTTAAAGAGAAGGAGTGTGTCTAACATGTTTAAAAGGATAATGGCGGTTATAACGATCCAATGTTTTCTGGTATCAGGCGTTGGGTTTGCCTCGCCGGAAGTAGCGGCGAAGCGCGATACCCAGATCGAGACGTCGGCGCTCGCGATCGACTCTCTGGCGATCCCGCGCGACTTCGGCACCGTGAAAGAACGGTGCCCGGGCTCGGGTGACGGCATGGTCATGTATATACAGGATGCCCACTGTAACTACGAGGCCCAGACCAACATCGCCAAGATACTGGAATACCTTATAAAGGAATACAACGTCAACTTCGTGGCGGTAGAGGGCGCGGACGGCATAGTGGACACCAGCTGGTTTAAGGCATTCCCGGATAACGACATCAAGCAGGAAGTGGCCGACTATTTCATGAAGAAGGGCGAGATCACGGGGGCCGAGTTCCTTTCCATCACAAGCGACTACCCGTTCACGATTTACGGCGCAGAGGACAGGAAATATTACGTCGAGAATTTAAACAGCTTCCTCGAGAGCTATCCCCACAGGGACGAGTTCATGCAGTACTACGCTAACATCAAGGGCGCCCTCAACAACCTCAAGAAATATATCTACTCGGGCGAGCTCAACAGCCTGGACGAGAATATAAACAAGCACCATGACAAGGAGATGAAGTTCGCCGATTACGTGAGATACCTCGCCGACACATCAAAGAAATACGGCGTAAACACCGCTGATTATAAGAATTTCTCGATACTCTTAAACGCTCTCAAGTACGAAAAAGACATAGATTTTGACGTGGTAAACGACGAGAGGGCCGTGCTCATAGACGAATTGAGCAAGAAACTGCCCAAGGACAACCTGTCAGAACTGGTAAGCCGCAGCTTGTCGTTTAAGCTCGGCAAAATAGACGGCAACACTTTCTACCAGTACCTTGCCAAACTTGCCAATGAAAACGAGATAGACATACCCAAGAAATACAAGAACCTCGAAAAGTACATAATGTACACCGAGATCTATTCTCAGATAGATAACGAGCGCCTCTTTGACGAGATAGAACTGATAGTCGATGCCATAAAGGCGAAGATGTTCAAGAATGACGACCAGCGCGAACTGGATAAACTTTGGAAAGACGTGACCATTATCATCGGCTTCATGAAGATCGAGCTCACCAATAAGGAATACGAGTATTACCAGGCGCACAAGGCCTCTTTCAGGCCGGACGATTTTGTGGCCTTCATAAACAATCAATCCGCGCGGTACGGCCTCTCCTATAATATGGAAGTGCCGGATGAGGGGCTCACACGCGTGTTCGGACGTTTGATAGACTTTTATGAGATAGCTTTAAAAAGGGACAAGATCCTTGTAGATAATATGTTCAAGGGCATGGACGGCAAAAAGACCGACGTCGGCGTCCTTATTACAGGCGGTTTCCACACGAAAGGCATAACAAAGTTTTTAAAGGAAAAGAATACCTCATATGTGGTCATAGCGCCGTCAATAACAGAAGACGTGGAGAGCCCTTATATATCAGTGCTTACAGGGCAGAAGACTCCGTTTGAGGAACTGCTTTCAAGGGCAGAGACGGCAGAGCTCGGCACCCCGCTTGTGACAGACGCGCATATATTGGACGGACTTAAGGCGTTAGCCAGAGGCACGTCAGCCGAAACATCAGTAAATAACATCCTTAACGGCCGGCGGGTGTTCTTTGAGGAATACGCCGTGCTTTATACTATAGCCTATTTGGGGACCAAACCCGGGGCGCTCAAAGATAATGTTGTACAATATTTTACCACCCAGATGGGAGCCCAGGCATCTTCACCCAACGCGCGGACTGTTAAGGAAATGCTGGAAAGGGAGGACATATACCGGTACGCTTTTGAGGCCGTGCAGAGGGCCGAAACCCGCGGTGGGACAGCCGCTGAAGTTGTAGAGAACTATATAGGTATTCTGCCCGCGCCTGAAGCGGCAAGGCAGGCGGACCACCTCGGCACGTATCCGGGGCTCGCGCTTACGGTTACGGGTGAGCCGCTGGATCCTATGTTAGAAAGAGAGATCCATGATACGATAAGAAAATTCTTCAACGCAGGGAATACCCTGGATTCCAGGTATGATGTGCCCGCCGTAGCCGAAGTTGTCCGCAAGGCTGACGGTACGGCATTGTCGGGCGTTATACCGGTGGATGTGTATGTTATTGAGGGATTACGGGCGTATGATGATGTTTTAATCGCGCATCTTGGATACGGCGGAGACGCGGCCGGCCACGCGAAGCGGCAAATTTATATGTCGCCGAGAAGGTGGCAGGAGATACACAAACTTTCCGAAGAGGAACAAAAGATTTTCTGGAAACACGAACTTGGCCATCTTTCGGCCGCAAACAGGCAGATGAGCGAGATTGATTTCCAGAGACAGCAGATGGAAGAG
>JBDRBZ010000053.1:0-7965 GCA_043822175.1 Candidatus Omnitrophota bacterium | reverse complement strand
ATATTTTTATGTTCAGCTTTAGGGTTTGTTTGTGCTTTCTCTGGCTATGCATGCCCGTGCGGCTATTTCACTGATCCCAAAAAAGCCTGCCACTGCACCCCTCCCGAGATACAGCGGTATTTATCCAAGATATCAGGCCCCCTGCTCGACAGGATAGACATTCACATTGAGGTGCCGAGGTTAAAATACGAAGACCTGTCGCGCAAAAGATCCGGAGAGGAGTCGGCCCTTATCCGGGAGCGCGTAAACCGCGCCAGGGCGACACAAATGAAGCGGTATGAAAAAGAGGACCTGCTCTTTAACGCCCATTTAGAAAGTAAAAACCTTGAAGAATACTGCAAACTGACCAAAGGCGCCGGGGAATTGCTCAAGATGGCGATACTTGAAATCGGCATATCGGCGAGGGCGTATGACAAAATCCTCAAAGTAAGCCGCACCATAGCCGATCTTGACGGCAGGGAAATGATCGAGGAACACCATATCAGCGAGGCGATCGGCTACCGTTCATTGGACAGGAACCTGTGGACATGAAGATATCAGACCTCTAATCTGCTTAGATCTGATCGGGTTAGGATTAGAAAGGCAGCACACGGACACGGAAGATGCTGTCACCGCATCAGGCCTGAAAGTCTCGCTTCGCCGAGTATTCCCTCTGCCCGGGCTTTATCAGGATATATGATCTCCCCTTTTCGGGCCGGGGCGTAATAGACCAGGAAATAGTACAAAAATACAGGCACTGTCAGCGCGAGATACACCGCGCTTAGTATAGCGCCCTTTTTAAAAGCGGCTGCCGATATGTCAAAACACTTATCTTTCGCCATTTTCAGAACCAGCAATCCTCCTGAAATCAGAATAACAACAGAACTCACATGATACCTCGACGACAAAGCCTGCCACAGCCCGTACGGGATTCTGGTAAGCGCGGCCGCCAAGGCGCTTATAATAATGTAAACCCCGAACCAGTATAAATATTCATCAGACATATAATACCGTTTATACGTTAAATACATCCAGAATACAATAACCAATACGCCGATAAGCGCGGTAACGGATAGAAAGATAGCGGTGACAACTGGATAGGCCGGGTTGCCGATTCCAAAAGCAGACCCAAGAAACGCCGGAATATAAATAAGGATACGCGGCATATTTCTAAAAACGCCGGCTAAATCAAACGGGTTAGAATGCAATACGTCTGATTTATACCCCTGAAAATACAGGCATATCACCGCTATAAAAATGAAAAGCAATATTAGAAATTCAATCCGCTTTTTTCTGAAGAAAAGGCGCGTCAATCCGATCGGATATACGATAATACCCTGCCCGGATACCGAAACCGCCAGAACCGACGCGCATATACCGGCTAAAAAAACGCCTCTACCTGTGCCGCAGAAGCACAATATCGCCACAAGGCAGAACAGCACGCCGAAGAAAGCCGATATCGAGCCCATTGCCCATAATGATGCCCCGGCAAAACCGTATTGGAACAGAAGACACGCGATAATAAACACAGAAATATGCAGGCATTTCCCGTCACAGGGTTTATTCCTGCTTATATAACCGGCGAAAATCGAGAAAATCCCAAGCACGGCAAGGTTTCCGATCAAAGCTACTTCACGAAATCCCACGGTATTCGCTATGCGCGATTGAGCGATAAAAATCAGCCTGATAAAGGCAATTCTGTGTTCATTATGCCAGGCATACAGAATCTTTATTTTTTCCGAGGGAGATGCCGCCATCCCGTAATCAGTAACAGACTTCAGGATATCATAATCGTCATTTATGGGAAAATCCGCGGTACATAAAAATACGGCCGCGTAATAGGCAAGCATGATAAACAGAACGGGCAGATATCTTTTTATCATACTGTTATCCCCCGCGGACACCCAGATACGTGTTTGAGACCTTATACTTCTTAATCGCCCTGGCCTTAGGCAGATCTCCCTTCAGTCCCAGCTCACGCATAATGTCAGGCTCGGGCAAATAGTACAAATCATACCTGCCTCCCAGCCCCTGTTTTCTGTTAGTAGGCATCATCCAGGCCATCTTGTTTTTTAAATAATAAAAATTTATAGAAGGTTCAAAAATCCAGTACGCCCCGAGCCTGACCGGATATGTCGTAAAATACCCTTTCCTTTGTATTGTCACCATATCGCTCATCATTTCTTTCGTGCACGCGTCATATTTCCACAGGTGACAGTACTTCAAATTCGCGCAATTGATAAAATGCACCATCGTAATGACAAAAATGGCGCCCAGCGCCGCGGCCGACCCAGCCCGCAACCACCCTCCGAAGGCTTCCAATTCGGCAAGAAATAAAATTAGGAGTATTAAAAATAGCGGTATAAAATACAGGCCTGTCCGGTCCATCGGATAAGTCACGCCGAAACACACATGCCCTAAAACCGCGGTCACTACCGTTAACGCGATCACGGAAAGGCAGGCCGTAAAGTAACGGTCTAGCACGGAAAACTTCCGATTCCTGACCGCCTTACAGCATACGATCATAAGGGATATAAGAAAAACCGATATAACGGCCGGCTTTATCAGGCCTATCACATTTATACTGCCGTAAGCTTTGCCGTATAAAGAACACCTGACAAGGCTATCCACAGTGTCCGCCCAAAACCCGTTATTGCCGCCGACATACAGCTGTTTCACCCTGCTCATCCTGATAACAGGCCCGGCATATATGCCTGAGAGGATCACAAGACTTACCGATATCGGGACACACGTGTTTCGGACAAATAAGAGCACAGCCGTCTTCATATCACGCCCGATTTTAAGCCGGTGAACCCCCTCAGTTATACCCAGCAGCGCGAGAACGGCTGTCATGCCGAAATAAACATGTATCATGGCGAGATTCGACAGCATGGACAGGGTAAGCATCAAGACAGCCAGCATAGTATTGACTGCCCCGTCCCTCTCTCCTACGTTTTCGGCTCTCCTGAAAATATAATATAACGCCGGCATAAGAAACCCTATGCCAAGCGAATAACCTCGGGCGAGCGAGAAAAAATCCATGAGAAAAGGCTGGAAAATCATAATACACATCGCCGGTATAAGATACTGCCGCTTCAGAAATAGCTTTAATATGCCGCATACTCCCGATGCGTAGAGAATGTAGCCTAATAATGCCGGTATCCTGACCGGCAGTTCAGCGAGACCGAATATGGCGATAAACCCTTTTATGAGCAATGTATTTAAGAGCTGGTTATTAGGATCGGGCATATAAAAAGTAATAATCTGAGGTACTGTGGCAAACGCGTGCCTTATAACGGTCAGCGCCTCATCATGGGTTATCGACAGATAATGTGCCCGCGCCACGGCATAGATAAGCCCCGCCAGCGCGATGCAAAATGTAAGCGCAGCGTACAATCCGGAGCGCACCCTATTTTGGTCAAATCTCATTATTGCCCCCCTCAACATCATTCATTATATCACGCGGGGTATAAGACAAAAGATGAATCGGCTACCTGGTTTTTGTTCTTTCCAAACGACCCCTGGCCAGCATAACATAGGGATCCCCCCTATCGGCACTAAGATCCGAGCATTCCTGATACAGTGATAAGCTCGTATCAGTATTCCCGAGAAGTTCATTTTTTACGGCTGTGAAATAAAGGAACCTGCTCATGCCGTAGCCGGAATACTGCTTGAGCTCATCCATAAAACCCGAATATCCGCCGCGTTCCGTAAGATACGCGGACAACCCGGCATAAACTGATTGATCCCGGAATAATTCGCCCATTTCATGCCATATTGCATACGCTTTATCAGTCTCCCCCATCAGGAAATAGGCGTTGCCCAGCTGGAGATGGGCCTCGGCGTAAACAGCCCTTTTATGCATCTCCGGAACACGCGAAATAATCTCACTGAACCGCTGGGCTGCCTTTTCGAAATCGCCGCCTGCAAGCGAAAGCAAACCCATGCCCATCAGGGCATCCAGATTGTTCTTATCTGTTTTCAGTATTTCGGCATATTGGCTGTATGCCGCATCATAGTCACCTTTTACGGCGCATAAAATCGCTATATTTTTGCGCGCCCCTAAATTTCCCGGATCAGACTCCAGTATACGCGCATATTCATCCAGCGCCTGCCGGCCCTTTCCCGAAGCCGCGCAATACTCTGCAAGTGCCTCTCTCGTCTTTACAGAATCAGGATATACTGCCAATAAAGCGCATACTGCTTTTCTCGCATTTTTCACATCACCGCACTTTAAATAAAGTACGGCAAGGTTATGCCGCGCCTTCCAGTTGTCGGGATATTTCTCGGCTACTTTTTCAAAGAACACAGTCTCATTCGCCCAATCATTGTTCCTCTCCATGGTAAGCGCCGAAAAAGCGGCTATCAGCCCTATCTCAAGAAAAATTATAACAGTTTTCTCAAAAATCCTATGCCTGTACCTCAAAAGCATGAACCCAAGCATGCCGCCCAAAGCCATGGCATACCCTACCGACGGAAGATAAAGAAACCTCTCCGCTATCGATATCTTTATCGGTATAATATTCATCACCGGCAGAAGCGTCACAAAGAAAAAGAAAATACCAAAAGACGCCACCCTCACCCTCTTCAACAGCCATCCGCCGGCAGCCAGAGCCATGATTATGCCAGATACAGATACCATTACTGCGGGATCAAATGTACGCGAAACAGGAAACGTAAGATAATCGGCGCATTGCCCGACAGGATACAAAAGCAGCCTGATATAGTAAGCCACCCCTTTAACCATCGTAAACATAGCGGCGGCAACACTGCCACCCCAGTATCCGCACTGCGACACCCTGCCAAGCGCTACAAACCGCACCAGCATATACACGCACGCTGTCAGAAAAAAAGGCGCGTATAATGCCCTGCCTTTAAACACACCCCTCCTGCCGTAATACCGGTCATACATATAAAGAACCAGGGGCAGAGTAACGGCCATTTCCTTAGACAGTAAAGAACAGAGATAAAAAACACACCCTATCACATAAAAAACTGCTCCCCCCCTCTTCCTGTAACAGAGGTACAGCGCAAACGACAAAAGATAGAAAAAAAGAAACAGCACGTCCGCCCTTCCGGATATCCATGTCACTGCTTCTGTCTGTATAGGATGCACAAGAAAAATAAGCGTTGCGAATACCCCTATCCCCCTCCTGCCCGCAATGACCGAAATAAGCCAGAAAACCAACAGCGCGTTTATTATGTGCAGAACCATATTCACGGCATGGTAGCCGAAAGGATTAAGTTTCCACAGCGCGTAGTCAAGCGCGTATGACAGGATAAGAACAGGCCTGTAATTGTCGCCAGCAAGCCCTGTGCCGGCCAGCGCTCGCCTGTCTGTGAAATAGGACCTCCATAAACCAGGGGCCTTAATAAAATCGTTCTTGATAACAAAGGCATTATCGTCCCATATAAAGGCGTTGCCTAAAGAATTGCTGTAGACAATAACGCCTATCGCAGCGATAAGGAAAAAAGGCAATAACGCGCTTGTTGCCCTCTGCATACCTTATTTCACGTCCGACGGGGTCTTTATGAGAACGAAAAACAATAACAGGCACATCGGCCAAAGCTGGACAAGCAGCCTGTAAAGGGAAACACGCAAAACCCATGTCACGTCGTGCGGCACGGTAACAAAAATAAAAAAGTAAGCCACAAGCATGGAGCCAAGCAGAACCGCATGGGTCACTGCCATGCCGGCAAACGGTGTTTTCCTGTCTATCCCGAGAAATAACCCGTACGCGGCGAGAACAATGAAAATTCCGCTGCCGAACCATAAAATCTGCGAAAAAAATGCGCCCGCGACCTCCGACAATATGGAGATATCGGTAAGGCATTCCATTGTTACGGAATAGCCCTGGCCCGCGACAAAATCGTTAGGCGAGGGGTACGCGGTCTTAAAGTAAACAATTACAAGCAGGATTGGCAAAAGCCCCGCCGCCATAGGCAGGACATCTGCCACATACCCCCTGAAGCCGACTTTCCTGAGTCTGAAAACGCTATACACAAAAAAGATGCTCGCCAGGAAAATAATACCCTCATTCTTTGTCCAAGCGGCAAGCCCCATGGAAATACCGGCCAGCACAGATATGCCCGCGGAATACATCTCATATTTCTCTTTCATGTATAAAAGCGCCAGTGTGGCGACAAAAAAGTATCCGACCGGGACATCCGCGTATTGCGAAGCGCTATGGATGATAAAAATCGGCGTGGCAGCCAGGGCAATACCCGCCAGGTATCCCTGAACAGGATTTTTCAGCAGTCTAAGCGCATATGTCAGTATGCCTATCGTGCCGAACATAAAAAAAAACGCGATAGCGGCGGGCACGACCTGTGTCTCGACCCCTGAATATTGCCAGCACCTCGCCACGCTTAACGGCACAAGGAGCGGATAATCCGGATGCGACCATTTAATAAGCGGGGAAAAAGCCTGCGTCCACAAGGCGCCTCCGCGCGATATGAATCTGGCCTTAAGATTCCATATTGCCCAGCCGTCCCAAAAGCCGTTCGGATGCCTGAGCGATATAACAATAAAGACGATCGTGCAGGAAATAACGGCAAGGATAAAAAATAAACGGCTGAACGCGTACACCCGCGATTTACCGCACCCTGACGCGCCGCCGTCTTCCGCAGGCATCACTTTACCAGCGCGTTTTCTGCGTATGAACACCGCGATAAGCACGGCTAACAACAAAAACTCTGCCAGGGCCGATACTGCCGCGGATGGGCCTATCGCCGACAACACCACAAACATCAGCACAGAGGTGATCCCGTAGCCAATGCCCACGGCAAGACTGAGTTTCAGAAAAAAGCAGCCGGCTGACTTTGTCCTTAACGGTAAAAACATATCGCAAATAAGAAAACCTGTGACCAGCGAAAAAACCGCGGCAGCGAATATAACCGGCATCACTTCTCCGTGTTTACAAATATGAATATACCGTTCCCGAAATTCTTAACCATCTTGTACCTTCGCCCTTTGAACTTACCGGCTTCGGGCAGCTGGGAAAAGTTGCCCAATATAATGCCCCTATCCGGGTCATTGGCTATAACAACCGGAGCGAGAAAAGACTGGGCCATGTAATAGCGCGCAGCCTCGGCGTTGTCTTTTTCCAAGAATTCGGGCGGCTTATTCGATATATAGCCTATGACACCGCCCGGCGGCAGCGCTTCGCGCACGACATTGAAACGTTTCGAATACACTGATACGGAATCACTGCCTATTTTCAAGGGTTTTTCGATTACTTCTTTTGCGATTAAACAGGTAATGCTGAAAAAGCAAAATGCCATTAAGCAGAAAAACGCGGCTTTCACCCGCAGCATACGGTATCCTGCGTCATTCATAATGCCCTTCTTTATCCCTTTCCATTTTCATTTTGATCGTAATGTGCGTACGGGCCATTGCTCTGAATTCAGGCTGCCATTGCTTTATTTTTGAAAGAAAATGACTTTTCTCTAAGCTGCCTGACATGTAAGCGCAGATCTCGCCCAGATACGGCTGTTCCTTGAAATCTTGTGATACCTTACTCCAGTAACGCACGGCCTTTGCGCCTTCCCCTGAAGCCGCGTACAGGTCACCCAATGTCATGTAAGCCGCCGCGAGCTTGGCCCTCTGGGCATACGTATCACAATTCGGCAATAACCTTTCATAACAGTTTATAGCCGAAGGCCAATCGCCGGCTGCCAAATACACGTTTCCAAGGCCGGAAATGGCATCAATGTCCGCAGGTTGATATGAAAGGATATCGACATACTGCTCCCTCGCCTCGCCATATTGCCCCTGATCCGCGTATATGGACGCAAGCAGCTTGCGGGCTTCGATTTCTTCCGGGTATAACGCCACAACCTCATTGAGAATACGCACGGCAGGACCAGCTTTACCATCTTGAAAATACAAGAAGGCAAGCAATACCTTAATCTTTGGGGCGCGCGGATATATTTTCACGAGCTCCCTGATATGCTCATATGCTTTCTTTAAGTGCCCGGGCTCTG
>JBDRBZ010000052.1:0-9504 GCA_043822175.1 Candidatus Omnitrophota bacterium | reverse complement strand
TTGAAGGGACTGCAGTACATGGATGAGAACGGGCACGTGCCGTTTAAGGGCACTGTAGGGGGTCAGCATAGAAACCACGGGCATTATTCTGCGGACATTGTCAGGCCGATGCTCAAGGGGCTCGGATTTGGCGAGAATATTATTAATGATGTCGTGTGGCTGGTCGATAACCATGTCATATTCCGGAGGCTTCCGTGGAAATCATACGAGGAACGGAGGCGGCTTTTTGAGCACAAGTATTACCACCTGCTGATAGCGCTTACAGAAATGGACATGAGTACGGGCATGAGCCTGGGCAGGGATGTTGAGGCAATGGCGAAAAACAGGGCTCTTCGCGGGGAATTTATCAATGAAATGGAAACAAGGGTGCCGGCGCCAGACGAAGTGCTTTATTATCCCCTGAACACGGGCTCATATAGCGAGGCGGTCGATAGACATCGGGCAGGGATCCCGTGTCAGGAGAAGTACAAGAGGTATTTTAAAGAGGACGGGACGCCCGCGCTTTACGCGCATGTGTGCACGGCTGTTCCCATGCCCAAAGAAGTGATGGAAAGTGAGCTGATTGTCGCCGCTATTGGGGAACTGCGCGGTCTGCTTCCGAGAGAAAAAATGCCGCTTGTGGATGTGCCGCACGCGTCCCTGAACCCGGCCGCGAAAGAATATAATCTGTGCGGCAACGAAGATTTTACGCGTGTGCGCGTGGACATGATAAAGGGATATGTCGAGAATGAGATTATACCGCGCTACAGGAACCTTCTGCCGTTTAAGATACGGCTCACCGGCCTATCGATTATGCCTGCCAACGGCCGGGTAGCGTTCACGGCCGAGACCGATTCCCGAAGGGTGGCCGGCAATGAAGTGTACGATTTCTTCGCGCTCAACCTCAATTCTTACAGGCAGGATATAACAGCTGAAGAGTTCACGCAGATTGAGCAATATGTGCAGTCTTGGCGCGATCTGCCTATGGGAGAATTTCAGGTCACGCGGATACCTGTCACCATAAACCTTGACGTCGTGTATAAGGACAAATTTCTCGCCGGCTATTATGATCTTGTCGAGAACCGCTTTGTGTGGAATGAAGAATATTTCGATGCCGAAGGAAATTACAAAGCCGGCAGCCTTGATGAGACGCTGGTGGAGCGGGATGCGGCAGGCGTTGCCGAGCGCCCCGACGGAGGGATGAAGCTTCTGTCGGTGAATCCGGCAGGCGCTGTGTTGGGCATGCTTGGTTTGGGGTGGCTATTTTCTTGGATGAAAAGCTTGGTTGTTGCGGATCCTCTGACTGCGGGAATAGCTGTATTTATAGGTCTTGGCATATGTATAGGTATTATACAGCGTTCGGCGCTTCCTGTGCGCTATTGGGAGTGGAGATTACGGTCTGAGAAAGGATATGGGAAATGGGACTTTAGAATAGATTTAGATTATTATAAAGAATTTGAGTATTTTGCCGGACTTATCGGAGAGACAGGCTATCATTATGAAGACCTTATTGGCAGAATTTTAGAAGATGCTCTCATGTTAGTTATGGGCACTGTGTATGTTATTATGAACCGTATGTTAAGATATATCTTGGGAACCAAAAGCCTTGCGATACGGATGATATTAAAGAGAAGGGGTATAAGTTATGTAGAGGAAAAAGCGCTTGTATTTGACAATGATGAAGAAATCTCTTATGCGTTGGTACACGCCCTGGCGAAAGTTTGTGACGCGAGTTCAACTCGATTTTTTATCAGGATGCTTAGATCTCCTTTCCCCAATATTTGTGTAATATCACTAAGGGCATTAGGTAGTATCGGTGATAGGAATGTCCTCCCCGATATACTGGAAATGCTTGGACATAGTAATTTTTCCGTGCGGATTGAAGCAAAGAATGTGGCAAGGAAAATAGGCGTCAGCGATAGGCAGATGAGTAACGGGTACTGCGAAATTCTGGGGATATCTATCGCTGGTGACACGAAAGAGGGTTCGCGATCGGACCAGGTAAACATGGAGAGGCCGCTTAGCGAAGCCCAATCGGATGCGCTATCAGGGTTGATTAAGATGGCTCCTGCGAAAACTAACCAATACGATATGCTTGTTGGGGTTTTAAAGAGCAGGTATTCCGGTGTTCGTGAGATGATAGTGAGGTATTTAGGTAAACTTGATGATGCGAGAGTGGTATCATGTTTAACGGGATGTCTATGCGATCCATCGCCTGCTGTCCGTGAAGCAGCAGCAGGCGTTTTAAAAAGCCGGCATGCTTTGACAAGAGATCTTGATATCATACGTTATCGCAATGACCTGAGATGTGCTGATTATGTCATTTGCCGTACGGCAGCCATAGCATTAAAGGGCTACGGTGTTCTTAAAGAAGAAGTCGCTTCTTTGGCTATCCAAAATCCATCGTTTCTTAAGAAAATGAGTGTGGTTTGGATTGTGGAGCAAGTTCAGAGAGCGTTAGGGGGACTAGATAGTCAGACCGTAGACGCGCTGAGGAATGGAGCTGGAGGGAAAACGCTTTCAGCTATTATCGAGGATAGGGCGAATGAAGCCGCAAATTCAATTTCAATAGGTGAAGATTTTAATGTGCGGTTAGATCGAAGAGAAGAAGTCGTTCCTGAAAGTCCATGGACACTTCATCATACAAAAATTATAGGGCCGGAAGGGGAGATTTGGGATACTGAATATGATGAGACAGGTGGTACACCCGCGCATACCAAACATTACGCTTACTTGATAATAAATAAGAAAGATTCTGAGCCTTTAAGATCTTCTTCCCCTAGAGTGGCGATACCAGCCGGAGCGGTTGAATGCGCGAATGCCGCTAGAGCGCAAGTGATCGAAACCGGAAACGCGCTGATACAAAATCTTAACCGCGCCGGGCTTTTATCCGATATGGATGCTGCCGAGCTTAATGAGATGATGCCTACTTCCCAGATGTCGCTTGTGCTGGAGAGGGCCATACAACGCGCGCGCGTGAGCGATGCCGCATTGACGGATGAGGAGCGCCAGGCCGTCCAATTTTTAGCCGATAACCTTGACCGGTTCGAGGCGGACGCGATCATGGTATGCCTGATAGCCCTTATGCGCAAGGCGGAGAGAGCCAACGATAAGCTCGTTATAATGCTCGAGACAGACTGGATACCGGGTATACAAAATACCAAGTCGCATCAGCGGGCCGCTATCGGCACGCTGTTACGGGAAATGGGCCCGCTGTTCGGGAAGATTAACGGCGTAGAAGTCGTGCATAAGGACAGCGACGAATTCATGAATGCATGGATAACAAGGGCAGAAACGTTCATGACCGATACAGAGGATTTCTCCAATGTCATAATATTAGGCAGTAAGGGCAGCATTGGTTATATCCGGAATAATGTCACAAGCCTACTGAGCGTTGATAAAAAGCCGCTTCTCGCCGAAATCAATACCAAGTTGTTTGACGATTACTATAAGTCGCATAGCATTGATTCTATAAGCGAACAGTTGTATATGCAGATCATGGAAATGCTGCTCATAACATTGGAAGTGGCCGTCCGGAACCCTTCCGACAAACCAAACCACCCTCTTGTTGACGACTATGACCCGAGTAACAGGATCATCTATTTCCTCCCGCTTGCGGAAGAAATGGCGTATCAGCTCCTCCGCGACCGCTACGAAGGCAAGCTAAAAGCCCTCCGCTCCGCGTAACAAATGGGGTCAGGTTGAACATAAATCGGTAAACGATACCGAAACGTTACTTTTGAGTGGACTATCAGAACGGTTACAATCTTGTTACGTTTCTTTAATGGTTCTGTGACACTTTATCATGGCGGGTGTGCTAAACTTTATTCGAGAATATTAGTTTAGCTGGAGAGAGGGTAGGTTATGAAGGGAATGCGGTCGAAGATTGCGTCGATTGTTCTTCTCGTAACATTCACGACCACGTCTTTATGTTATGGGCTCACCGGTAGTTATCTGACAAACAGTGACAAGCTTGCCGCTTTTAGCGCGTTCCAGGGATATCCTGAGGAATTTCAGGCTGTATGCAGGGACGTGAGCCTTGCCGGTTCTGTGCTAGATATCGCGGATTATCTTCTGGGCAGGGCCGATGAACAGGTGACTCCGCTTGATCCCGAACATATGGCGGCTGTCATCAGCAACGAAATGCGGGGGCATCTTGCCGGTATAAACCCGTCTGACATAAAGCCGCGCACAAACGAGATCATTATTCCTTACAACAGGGATGACAGGCAATATGTTATATACGTTTGCCCGGCTGGTACGGCGCCGGCCGCGTTAAGGGGGTTAGGCGTGAATTGGGCGATATCGCCCAATAGATATTCTGTAACAGTTTTTGCGGGGACAGCTCGGGAATTTGAAATATTAAAGAGCGCCGATTTATCAGGGCAAGGCCAGTTCCAGGCGTATACTGCGGAAGAGGCGGCGATTGTGTTGAAACGCCTGTCCAGGAGGATAGGCTCCATTGACCGCGATGAATTAGAACGCGCGTTAGCCGTATTTGCTTCATACCTGCGTCACCTGAAGAATTGGCTTGCTTCAAACGGAATAAACCTCGAACAATATGCCTCAATACAGAAAGTTGTCGAAGGACTAAGGAAAGATTGGGAATTGATGCGGGATAACCCCACAGGGGGTATTAAACAGACAAAAGTTGCGAGAAAACTTAAAGGAGAATTATATGACGTTGTGGATGATGCTGACCGCGTTATACTGAAAACAGAAGGGGGGAATAACCCACCTCTTCGGCCTCAGGCACAGGACCTCAAACGCGTTCGTGTTTACTCCTGACGGCAAACTCCTGCTTCAGAGGAGGGTGCATAATAAGGCCGAGGCAAAAAAACTTTCCATCCTCGGCGGCCACGTCGACGCAGGCGACGGCTACCGTGAGACAGCGGTCCGCGAACTCCTGGAAGAACTTGGCCTGATCGAAATAGAAAGCGAGTTGGACAACGAAGTCGTACGGATCGGCGAGGACGGCCAGTTCCGTAACGACAGCCCGAGCAATAACGAATTTAGGGCGCTTTACGCCTATGTCTTAAGCGGGAAAGAGTATGCCCATATTCTCGAAAAAATAAAATATATAGAGGAAAACCGCACACAGAGAACAGAGCCTGATTTTGAGGCATGGATAGAAGAAGAACAGTGGCGAAAGACAGGGTACGGCGAGGTATGGGGATATCATACCATTAATTTGGAAGAGCTCACTGACAGGCAAAGCCCTGCGGGGTATGTGGAGATTACTGAATGGTATTGGGATGGCATTAACCATAAGGTTGTTGACGGGCAGCGTGTTAAGGATAATTTCCCGAAAACAGAGCGCGTATCGTTTACAAGCGACCTGCTGGAACCTCTTGTAACAGGCACGGCCGACCTGCGGGCCGGTACGCCGGCGATTGTACCGATGGAAGCTGTCCGCAGAGCGGCATACCGCATGCTGGGACGGCCCACAGAGA
Source organism: Candidatus Omnitrophota bacterium (assembly GCA_043822175.1). GTDB lineage: Bacteria > Omnitrophota > Gorgyraeia > JABMRN01 > JABMRN01 > JBDRBZ01. Next base: position 4,072 of record JBDRBZ010000052.1, on the reverse strand, counting down.
GAATAGTGCATGTCTCCTACCAGGATCCGGCGCATCTGGCCGGCGGCCAGGGTGTGGCCGTGTTTAACATCGCCAGAAGCCAGGTTGCGATGGGCTACGATGTTGTGTGGGTTTCCCCCTGCGTAAGGGACGAGATCCCCGGGGAATACCTGTATATGGGAGGCAAACTGAAAGTCATTAAGGTGAAAGTGAAGGATGAGCCCATACTGTCATTTTTCGCCAGTAATGCCGAAACGCAACGAGACCGAGAGCTATTCGGGGATAAATTTGTAGAATTGATAAAAGGGCGGTACAACCCGGACGAGACGTTCATCCATCTGCACGGCTTTATTGAGGTGCCGCGCCGGGCCGCGGAGCTGGCTCAGGCGTCGTACAGTGTCACGTCCACATTTCACATGTTTCTCTCACCGCGCATGAAAGGTACGGGCGAGGGTGTGGATTTCATACCGCGTACAATCGAGATAGAGAGAGCCGCCATACACGCCAATTCCAGGATAATAGTCAACAGCATTTCGATGAGAGAGGAACTGCTGGGCATATGCCCTGATTATGCGGGAGAGCTGGTGATGATGCCCAACGGCGCCGAAGACGCGCATTTTTCGGAAAGGCTGGCTCCGCGGGATGAAACGCCTCTTGTATCCACTTACGGCCGCATTTCCCCTGAAAAAGGATTTGATATATTTATCGAGGCCGCGAAAATTATTACTGACAGGCGAAAGTCTGAAGGCCTGCCGCCCGTCAACTTTCTTGTCTTCGGTAAAACAGACGATTCTATACAGTTAAGGAGAGAATATCAGGCGCGGCTCAGGGCACTTGCCGAAGGATACGATAACATACAGCTCGACATGACGCCCCAAGGCACATGGGGTGAGGACAGGCTTAAGTACATGGACAGGAGCCATGTCGGAGTTGTGCCGTCTACTTATGAGCCTTTCGGCATGGTGCTTGTGGAATACATGGCAAGGGGAGTGCCGGTGGTTTCAACGCTGACTTACGGCGCCAGGGACATGCTCGGTTCAAGAATGCCCGGTAGGACGCCGTATGGATGTCTTACAGGCATGGACCCGCGTGACCTGGCGGATGCGATTGAATATCTTGTTGATCATCCTGAAGAAGCCATGGCCATGGGCAGGGCAGGGCAGGAAAAGGCCCGCCGCCAATATTCATGGGGCGGGATTATGCGGCGTATGACGGCCTTTTACCGGTCACAGGAGGGAACTCGTGTATTTGATGAAGAAAGGGTCAGGCAGGTGCGGGAGCGAGCAGATGCGAGATGGCAGGAAATCGCTAACCCTGATCTTGCCCGGCAGGTTGATGAAAAAGGCATAGAGGCGGTGTTAGTGGATACGGATCCGAACCGGCTAGGCGGCGTGGTTTGGTTTCCTCGGCAGGTGAAATACAAGGTTCTGGACGCACCCGGCGGGGCTGAAGAAGCGCCGGGTCCGCTTGCCCCTAATAGCGGTAATTACATTACGCAATACAACGAAAGCAGGGGATTTCCGAGGGGCGGGACACAGGACAAGGCTGCTTCAAAGACAGACTGTATATTTTGCAGGGCCCTCTCCGACCATTCTGAACAGGACCTTATACTCGCTGACCTTGAGGAGGAGTTTGGGCTTCCATACAATCTCATAGCTGACAGCCGGCCGTTCTTTGACAAACATATGCTCGCCCTTGAAAAAGGACACACGGGTAAGATCACGCTCAGGGCTATGAAGGACCTTCTCACGATATTCAATGTCATCTTTCCGGGAAGGCGCGGCAATATAGGTACAGGAAACGCGGCCGCCCATACGCACATACACATATACGATACGGAATTTCCCATAGAGAGGCAGGAGAAACAATGGTTTGCGGAAAGGGACGGCGCCAGGGTCGGTTTGATAACGAGCGACGTAAATACGGCAGGATTTGTTGTTGAGAGTAAGAATATGGACAAACTGGCGGAGGAGGCCTACAGGATCGTTACTGACATAGAATCACGCGGATGGCTTGTTGTCATAATAACTGCGCCTAACCAGGTATACATTATACCCCAGAAAAGCAAGGAGATCGCTGACAGAGATGATTATACATATCCCGAGATTCTGGCGGCTTTCAAGAAAAACAGGCCTGAAGGGGTAAGGGCAAGGTATGTGGGTCCGGTTGAGGTTGCCGGCATCTGGCTCTGCTACAGCAGGGGGGATATCGAAGCCATGCGGGAAATGTACGGCACTGTGGACCTCGAGGTCTACAGAAACATCATAAGGGATACAGAGGTGGACCGCGGTGATCCGCAACTGGCCCAAATCATCGAAAACGCGCGCACATATTCTCCGGATAAAAATCTTCACAGGGGTGAGATAGACGAAATTGCCGAGACGCATCCCGCGATCGATGAGGCCGCCAAAGACGGGCGCATGATGGCGGTCACTATAGACCAGGTGGACAATCTGGGCAATGAGGACGCGGCCGCGCTTGCGGATATTTTCATATCAAACCTTATTGATGACAAAGCTGCGTCCGAAGTCAGAGAAAAACTTATCGCAAGGTTAAGCCATAATTTGTTCAGGAACAACGTGATAGACGGTTTCAAGATGATGAGGTTAGCCCTGAAAGATATAACTATACCCGTGGGAAAGCCGCTTCGCCTGGTAATCATAGTCGAAAAAGGCAAAAATCCGACCGTCGTTTATAAAAACGCAGAAAATAATCTTATCGCGCATTCGGGCCTGGGCAAGAAGACGGGCGCGCAGGTACCTTCGATCTATATCGGTTACAACACTGTTGAGACGGCTCTTGAAACTAACGAGACGCGGCAGTTCCAGGATATCATAGCCCATGAGGCGGATGACATTGCCAGGGGCTTTCATAACGGGGCTCGGGTGTTCGGTCTTTACAATACAGTGATGGCGCGGCATAACGCCGAGCAAGGCAATGTGGCCGCGTTGGAAGAACGCATAATGTCCGAGAGGGTTCCTTACGTTGAGCTGCACCTTACAAATAAGTGTAACCAGGATTGTGAATGGTGCAGTTATAAGGGCACGGTAAGCTGCACCGGCAATCCCGAACACCTTTTATTCGGGGACCTGGATAAAATAGCGGCGCTTAATCCCGAGGAAATACTGATCGTGGGAGGAGGCGAAGCCACATTGTATCAGGACGGAGAAAAGGGGTTTAATGACGCGATCCTGAGATTGCGCGAACTGTTGCCGGACGTAAAGTTGAGGCTCATTACAAACGGCACATATATTCCCGATGGCGAGTGGGTGAGGGAAGTATCCGAGGTGAGCATATCGCTTGATGAGCCGACAAGAGCCGATTATATCGCCAGTAAGCGCAGGGATCATTTCGATACTGTGTGGAAGAATATAAGATGGTATCTGGAAAAGAGCCCGATACCCAAAGTCCGGGTAACCCTGCTTTATAACCGCGTGCGGCTTGAAAAATCTATTGTTCTGGCCAAAAGGATATTCGGAAAAATATACCAGCCGGTAATGAAAAGGCTTGCCGCGAGGCAGATAACTAAGGAATTTGGACTTATGATATTTCCTATGGCTGATGATAAGAGCTCCGAAGATCCTTACGTTGATACAAAGCTTGATGAAGAAGAAAGGAGAAGCTGGAGGCAGCGCATGGAGCGCTTGCAGGGTGAGGATTACGAGCTATGGCAGTTTATTGTGGACAATACCAATATAGACAAAAAACCTCTCGATGATTTGCGCGTGCCGCCCGCTGACAGGTGCTTATCGGTTTCCAATTACGCGCTTATAGGAGCGGACAGGAAAATATATCCCTGTTTCGCAGCGTGCGAAGCCGCCAGGGACATGACACTGGGTGATCTCGACCAGTCCCCGGCAGAGCTCCTCGACAGGAGGAAGGGACTTCTCAGGCATGTCTGTCCTTTCTGCACCAGGGGCTGTAGGCCACAGACAACGTTTTACGGCTTAAGGTCTTTCGGTATCCTTGCCGAGGATTTCCAGAGATACGCCCGTGAGAAATGGGATGCGCTGGTAAACGACCGGTTTGCGGCAACCGTAGAAACGGAGGGCATAGATGCCGCGCTTGGCAGATATGATCCGTCTGCCCTGAC
>JBDRBZ010000051.1:0-7706 GCA_043822175.1 Candidatus Omnitrophota bacterium | reverse complement strand
CATGCTTATCGAGGAAGCGATAGAAAAGGTCAAGATAAGCGTGAGGGACGGGGAAAGCATATCCGGCCCGCTCGGGCGCACGGGTATTTTCCCGCCCATGGTGGTCAGGATGATAAGCGTGGGCGAAAAGACGGGCGAGCTCGAGAAAATGCTGAACAAGGTGTCGGAATTTTACGAATCCCAGGTTGACGCGTCTGTAAGCGGTTTGACGAGTATCATAGAGCCTGTCATTATCGCTTTTCTGGGCATTGTCATAGGCGGGATAGTGATATGCATGTTCCTGCCGATACTGCAGATATCGTCGATCGTTAAATTCTAGCGGCCTTTACGTTATCCCGAACGGGCCAGGTAATCTATGATCTCTTCGGACGGTTTGGCGAGCATGTCTATCGCGGATTTTCGCCTGTATGATTTATAATCGGCATAAAACCGGCGCATGTTCTCTTTTTTGAATTGTGAGACGGAAACGTTTTCCCCGATGCCTTCCATTCTTTCGGTGCGGTTCCTCAGTAAAAGGCACGGCTTGTCCAGGTAAAAGCATTCTTCCTGTATGCTGCCGCCGTCAGTTATGACGAACTCGGCCCCCGCAACGAGGCCGATAAAATGACTGTGAGAGATGATGCTGAATAACCGGATATTCGGGTTATCTTTGATACGTTTACAAAGGCCCGATTTCTCGAGCCGCCTGACAGTCGGGGGATGCTGAATAAAGACGACCCGCAGCGAGCGGGATATGTCCCCCATGAAGTCCGCAAGCAATGCCAGCCTTTTTGCCGAGAATATATTTTCCATACGGTGAACGGTAACCAGGCAATACTTTTCGGCGCCGACATCCGCGGGGGTATTTCTGTTTAGGCTTTGCACCGTAGTCTCCAGTGAGGTGTTAGCGGCAAGGGGTACGGCCCTGGCGGAGAGGCCCATTTTGTCGAGATTTGATAACGCCCATTTTGAAGGCGCAAACAGGATATCTGAATGCCGCATGACAATCAGCCTTAAAATCTCCTCGGGGAACGGTTCCAGGAGATCGAATGATCGCAGGCCCGCCTCGATATGGGCTGTTTTCAATCCCGCTCTCTTGGCCAGGTAAAGGGCCATGATTGTGGAAACGGTATCGCCGTGAATAAGGCAGATGCCCCTCCTGTTCATGAAGACGGTCTCCTTTATCCAGCGGGGCGAGAGGCTCATCCAGAAGATCCGCGCCATCCATACGAGACCCTGGAATATGCTGGAGACGTTACGTCCGGGGCAAACCGAGACAGAGGGGGACTTGAGCCCGAACTCTTTTCTCAATTCCCTTGTGATCATGGCATGCTGGCCCAGGTCTATGAGGTTAAAGGCGATGCCGCTTTCTTCAAGCCGTTTTATTACCGGGCTCATTTTTATAAACTGGGCTTTTGTGCCTATCGCTATGTGCAGCATCTGCATTTCAGAAACCATCCTTTCAGAGTGCCGAAATAGAATAAGAACGCGTAGCGGTAAAACCTCGCGAATACGAGAGGGAAATCCGACATTTTTTCCGACAATACAATCGCAGAAATAAGGTAACACGCCGCAAGCAATCCTGACGCGGCAAGGAAATACAAAGGCCGGAAGAATAAGGAGGCGAAAAGGAAGACCGCGAGGACCGCCGATACCGGCACGAGGATCCGAAATAATAAATGCCCGTGCATGTAGTAGTCATAGAAGGTAATGCCCCTCCTTGTTATCCAGGCTGCCAGGTCGCCGGATCCTTTTCTGTGCATGTAGGTAACTTTGATCCCACGGCATTTCACGATTTCGGTATTGTTCTTATACACTATATTGCTGAATATGGCGGTATCATCGTTTGTGTGTTTACCGAATGTCTCGGGCATAGATGAGAAGAAAAGCCGTTTTGTCATAAAACAGCATCCCATGCCCTTGGGTATGCGGTTGAAATTATTCTTTGTTATATAGGTAAGCTCTTTGCCGCGCTCGAACGGGAAGTAAGGATAATAATATATTCTTCTCAGCAGATAAAATAGTCGCGTGTCGGGATTCGCGCTGTCCCGTCCTCCGCTCATCACCTCTCCCGCTATTAAAGGGCTTTTGCCTGTCCTGCGGAATGATTCCAGCAGGTCATCTCCCGCTATGATCCGCGAGTCCACGAATAATAAGGTGTCGTGCGCGGCGTTTTCGGCGCCGGTCTTTCTCGCGGTTACCTTGCCCATGTTCCGGTCGAGCCTCAGGTATTTTACGGGATATCGGGACGCCGTTTCCGGTGTGCCGTCGGTGGAGCCGTCGTCAATCACTATGATTTCATAATCGCGGTTATGGACGGCCCCTTTCTGGTTTAACAGCGATTCAAGGCAGCGGGGCAGGAAGTCGCAATCGTTATAAGTCGGCACCACTATCGAGATTTTATCGTACCGCATAATCCCTGTCTCCTTTATCCCTCGCAGAAATCCACGGGCTTTAGCCCGAGGGATGAATCCCCTTTTGGGATTTCTGCTCGGAGTGAGCCCTGGCCGTCAGGCCGGGGCTCCACTGCCATTTTACGGCAAACCCCCGTTATTGGCAATAATTTTTCTGGCCGCCGCCGCCGAACCGGAATTATTATGCCCGGCCCCAAAGGGGAAAAAATCACATGACAGGAAAACCTCACCTTAAGTTAATAAGTTAACTCCGTCCCCTACCTTTTCCTTAATGGAGGAAATAAACAGTCCAAAATCTGGAGAGCTTCGCAATTAAGAATTTATCATGACAGACGCTGAAGCCGGGTGGGTGGGGGAGGTCGCGTCTACAGGCGGCGATTAGCGATTTGTAACAGAGCGAGCAAAAAAGAGCGTATCTTTTTTGCGAGCGTCCCCGCGACCTACCCCGCCCACCCGGCTAACGCACGCACATAGATAAATTCTTAATCAAAGCGATACTAAAGTTCCGGGCTGTTTATTTCCGTAATGGTAAATCCAATCAAAAGGTAGTCGCAAAAATTTGACTTTTCTCGGATCGTGTGATATACTATAAACGATTCGAAAAGGTTAGCATTACGGGCAAACCTTGGAATGTCCGTAGGCAACCTAAAAAAAGAATGGAAAGGGGGGAGTTAAAATGAAGAGGTTTGGAAAGAAAGGTTTTACGCTTGTGGAAATCATGATCGTCGTTGCTATTATTGGTTTATTGGCGGCTATTGCCCTTCCGAATTTCGTGAAGGCGAGAACCACTGCTCAGACCAATTCCTGCATAGCCAATCTGAAACAGATTGACGGCGCGAAGCAGGTATGGGCGATCGATGCGAATCAGGCTGAGACGGCAGATTGTAATCTGGACATTCTGGTGCCTAATTATCTGAAAAAGGCACCGGCGTGCCCGTTGGGGACAAGTGCCAACTATAATGTGGGTACTGTAGGGACTGTGCCGACGTGCGATAGTGCGGCGTCTCATACACTGTAAGCAGGCGTAAGATAAAAAAAAGAATAACGGCGTTGATTCTATTCAACGCCGTTTTCTTTTAAGTTTCCCGGTCCTGTATTGTGATTATATGTCAGAAGTATTGCGCGTGTTTCTCGGGCGCCCTATCCAGATGCCCGTAACGATATATTTCCATTCCAATTCGGGTATGTCAGGCGCACCTCCTGTTCCGCCCCTTAGAGCAAGCCTGTCATTAGGGCGCATCTTAGCGACCCAGGGCGCGTACGCTTTTTCGGAACCATTATTCCAGTGAATATTGTCATACACGGCCAGGTCCTCATCAGGCATAATCGCCGACTCATATCCCAATATATACCGCCACGGCGCGCGGGGATTCTTGTACAATGTGTCATAAAAAATAGACATGTCTGCTGTGTATATAATGCCGTCTTCGCCCGGCAGCCATTCGGCCTGCTCTGAATCGTTTGTGTCGAGATACGCTTTTGTAAGCGGCCATGTCCACCGGCTTGATATGTCAGCGGTTACGGACAGATAAAGAACCGAGCAGGCGATAATCGTTATAACGATTCTTTGACACGAACATTCAGGGGCATCTGCCGCAATTATGTCCTGAAGCATGAGTGTTATCCAAACGCAGACAGCGGGTGTGCCGAAGTCAAACCAGAATCTTCTTGAGACAAATCCCAGCATCCATGAAAGGCAGACGAGTATAAAAACAGGATTGCTTACCGATTTTCTGTCCAGTCTGCCGCGGATATGGCAGTAAACGATAACGGCGATAACGGCTAAAGCTGTGACAGCGTCTGCAGCCATGGGCTGAAACTCGCCAACGAGAAGCCGCTGGACAGGGTGCGCGCTCATTGCCCGGACAGCGTGCGTGACGGTCTGCTCGAAATAGAGGGCAGGATGTCCTGTAAACGAGGCGCCGAGCAAAATTCCAAGCCCTGCGGCCAGGGTTAAGCGGAAGCCCGCTTTCCATTCCTTCGCGAGAAAGACAGCGAGTATTGGCAGGGCCAGCTGGTACCACCCGCAGTGAGCCCACGCGGTTACCGCAATTAATGCGGCAAGGCCCCAAAATGTGCCCCAAGGCATTAGCCTGTCCCTGAATTTGTGCCAGGAAAGGCACATGACCGCGACAACGAACATTGTAAGTATAAAAGGCCTGCCCAGAAAAAGGCGGCCGATGAACGTTAAATTGACAACTGTTACTACAATAAGCGATATGATCCACGCCTCGGGTCTCTTTACAAGAAAAAGCGGGCCGCCCGAAAACAGTAAAAATAAAAAAATAACCGAGAAAACAACAAGATCATCGGTGTTCATGCCCGCTGTTTTATGCAAGAAGCCGAGTATGGCGTGCCAGCCCGGGTGGCTGTCCATTTTTATGCACGTGTTCAGTATAAGTATTTCGGACCAGGGCTTATCCGAGACGGCTTTGCCCGCGTGCCTTAGCGCGTCATCGGGAGGCAGATATCCGTAGCTTATGACCTTGAAGGGAATTATAACGAGCGTCAAAATAGTGATGACGAGCGCAATCAGGGGAACATAGCGCTTAAGCGGTTCAGGTCGCAAACATGAAGTATCCATGATAAACATCATATAATCTTACGCGTATATTTTCAAGGTATTTCAAGCGAGCTTATTTATCGGCCGCGTGTGTTTCGACAAGTCTGCTGAATTCGGGGTCAACGTCGCAACCCAGACGGACAGCGATCCGGCAGTGCCTGCGCGCCGAAGCGTGATCCCCGGTGTAATACAGCAGTACCGCGAGATTATTGTGCGCGTCTGCGTTATGCGGATCCGCTTCCAAGATTTTACCGAATGATCTTACGGCCTCATCTCGGTTTCCCGATGTCGCGTATTCATACGCAAGATTATTAAGGGCGGGGCTGTACCCGGGATCAATTTCGAGAGCCCTGCGGTAGGCGGTTATGGCGTCTACATTCCTGCCGGTAGAACCGTAAACCGTTCCCAAATTGAAAAAAGCCGTTTTGTCGCGCGAATTTACTGCCGCGGCGCGCTTAAACAAGCTTAAAGCTTTTCCTGCTTCTCCTCTTTCAAGATAAATCACGCCGAGTCCGCTGAGGGCGTTTGTGTCGCCCGCATCCATTGCTAAAGCATCATGATAAATGCGCAAAGCCGCATCATTATCTCCCTTCGCATAATGCGCGCGGGCCAGGCCGCAAAGTAACCCCGTATGCCCGGGATGCCGGCTGACGGCATCCTCCAGTAAATTTAGCGCCTTGTCGTAATTCTTATCATTTATGTAGATGTCGGCCATTAATAGGTAAGGATCCGCGTAATCGGGTCTTAACTCCAGCGCCTTTTTATAAAGGCTAATGGCTTCTTCCGGGTTCCCGGAGGCGGCCTTATCGGTTGCAAGGTTGAACGTGGCAATGTGGCTTTTCGGGTTAAATTTCAATATGCGTCCATAAATGGCCGCGGGTGTTTTCCAGAATTCATTCTGCCTGATCGTCGCGAAAGACCAGACGCTCAGAATGACAATTATTCCGAGCATGGCGGGATATCTTAATCGCCCGGATTCGGACAGGGTCGAGCATACCCGGCCCAGCAGTATGAAGAATATCACGGATGGTATATAGAGGTAATGTTCTGCCATGAAAAATGCCAGGGGATGTATGTTCGAGACAGGAAGCAGAAAAATGAAAAACCAGATTATCGAGAATGTGAACAGTTTATCGCGCCTGCGCATGGCGTAAGCAGAAACAATAAGGGCAATCGTGATAACGACGCCGAGAGGAACTTTATAGTCACTAAAAGTGAAGATAGGGTTGCCGTAATCCATGTGGAGATTTACCGGGAAAATGAGCAGCCGGATATAGCCTGCGATCGCCGCGAAAAAACCAGGAATCCGCTGCCAGGCCGTTGTCAGCTGCGCGAAATCAATACCGGTCGAATTCAGGACAGAACAGCGTAGCGTGAGATACGAGCATGCAACGAGAATAAACGGCAGAAAGGCCCTGGTGTTAAATTTCCGGCGAAATACGGCGTGATATGCGAGTATAACGGCCGGCAACACGAGTCCGCTTTCTTTGGACATCAGCGACAGCATGAAAGCCAGCAGTGCTGACGCATAGAAGATGCCTTTGCCGGTTTCCGCGTTTTTTAAATAAGCGGCGAAAGATACGAGGATAAAAAGCAGAGCTAAGGAATCGCCTGTTGCCGACGCGTAAGCAACGGCCTCGGTTTGCACGGGATGCGCGATAAAAAACAGTGCCGCTAAAGAAGCGGCGAGCCTGTTCGATAAAAAGATGTTGGCGAGCCAGTACAGTGCCAGGGCCGATAGGCAATGCACGGCGATATTCACAAGGTGGTATGGAGCCGGATTATTCCCGGCGAAACGATAAACCACAAAGAACGAAAGCATCGTGAGGGGGCGGTAGAATGAATATTTAATCCCGCTGCCTGAACCCCAATCTTCGGTAAGGAGCTTGGGCAGGTCTTCCCAGTTTCGCATGTACATGTTATCGCTGATGAGTATGTGGTCATCACACAGGAACCGGCCGTCAACCGTGTTTGTGTATAAAGCCGCTCCGAGCAATAATATGAGCGCGATATACACGGCGTTAATGAAAGATTCTTGAGTCTTCATGTTACATTATTCTACAACAGTCAATCGCTAAAATCACGATATAATTTACGCTCCCGCTTCGCAAACTTTGCCTGATGGCAACGCTCTTAACGTGTTGACAAATTGTGGGATACATGCTACGATTGATACGTATTATACATATTATATTATAATTAATTATGTTTAAACTGAAATTATCAAAGGCAAAGAAGAAGCCGATAGCCGGCATCGATATAGGGACAAATTCCGTTAAGATACTGGAATCCACGCCCAAAGGAGAAGAAATCTCCCTTACCAAGTATGGCGCCAAGAGACTGCCCGCTGAAGCAAACGACGAAACCGTAGCCCAGACAGTAAAAATGCTGGTTAGTGAAATAGGTATAACCGCAAAGGATATACATATCGGACTTTCGGGCCCCGGAGCCGTAGTCCGCTTTATTTCCATGCCGGAGATGACCAGGGATGACCTCAAAGAGGCATTGCGGTTTGAAGTCGATAAATATATTCCTTTCGGCGTTGACGAGGTTTCGATGGATTTCGCCATATTGGGCAAGGTCGCCGGCCAATCAGGCCAGATGCGTGTCCTGCTGGCGGCGGCCAAAAAAGACCTGATATCAAAAAGAATCGAAATGCTGGGGGAAATAGGCCTTAATGTTACGCTGATTGACATAAACGCGTTCGCTGTTTTTAATTCCTTCTGTTATTCTTCGGATGAAAAGCCGCA
>JBDRBZ010000050.1:0-5122 GCA_043822175.1 Candidatus Omnitrophota bacterium | reverse complement strand
CCAAACCGTCACCCTGTTACCATTACGCGAACCGCTGGAGACGGTACAGGGTTTTTAGGGTATCGTAATCCGCGGGCTCGGCGTCAGGTTCGAACGTTATTATTCTCCCTCTGAAACCTATATTAAGGTGCCGGTGCCCGGATTTTAAGCGCTCTCCATCAATGCCAACGCCCGACATCGTAGCATGAAAAACCTCAAGCATTACATTGAGCATTTCTAAAATGTTGACATAGCTGTCAACAGTCAGGCGTCTATTATCTACGCTGCCGATCACGATATTGCTGTCCCGCTCAAACCCGGAACCGGCTAACGCGCCTTTGCCGGCAAGTATGATGCCGCGGGCCTCAGGAGTATTGCGCTTCAGTTCTCTTATTCTCGATAACACACTATCGTCATCACCGTCTATAAACTCTATCCCTTTCTCCGCGCAGAACCTCCTGAGATCGCTTACAAGCGGATTCAATGCGTCATACAGATGAAACCGGTCCTTTTTGTAGCCTTTAATCCAGCTTGTCCCGAGAGCGATAAACGCAGGCGCGGGTTTATCATCTGTTTGTTTCATGAAATTAACCGCGTGGACCTGCTCGGACTCAGGCGATAACTTATTACCCGAAAGGCGTTTGATCACGGCAAAACCCTCGTGGATATGCGTAACCCCCTTGGCCGTCAGAGAAGCGAATATTTTTTGCCGCAACACATCCAACGCAGGCAAATATCTATCCTCTATTACCGGTGTACGGCCGTCCCAGCCGAACAGCTCACTGTTACGGCCAACAATAAGCGACTTTATTATCGATACCCAGTTATCGGCCCCGTAAACATGCCCTCCGGCAGGTTCAAAAGTAAAAGAGTATCCTTCCCTTGAGGCGATAAGTTCGCGTATATGACTGGGGTCTTCACTATTGCCCGCAAAACATGAATAGATCACAATGCGGGCCTCTTCTGAGAGAAACGGCATAACCATGTCCAGGAATTGGCGCGTAACCGTCAGCCCATCTGCCCCTCCCACACTGCATAACGGATAAATCCGCCTAAAATCAATGTACGCCCTGCCGTTTTCTTTTGTGACGGGTATGACGCCTTTAAGAATTCCCTCTTCCTCGGGCGTAACATCGGCCGTTTCAGGCATCACCATAAAAGGCGGGTTAGATACGGCAAACGAGACACGGCTGCCGGCCAGTTCCCGGCGCAGGCCGTGTTTATTCCGCACAATCGCTATCTTATCGCCCACTCCGTTCAGCCGCGCGTTAAAAAGACTCAAATTCACGGCCCGCTCATTAATCTCCACCCCTATGCCCCTTGTTATTCCCGGGAAAAGTTTAAGCAGGGAAATTATCTGTATCCCCGTACCGCTTCCCATGTCAACTGCGGCGCCGGAAATACTGTCTATCTTTTCAAGCCGGTCCAGCATATTATATGAGTCAGGCCCTATATATACTTCGTCTTTAGCCAGGGCAGTGCCGAAAATTGAAGGGGTATCGGCAAAGAGGTATATTATCTCGCCTGTTTTTTTCAGTTCTCTGGACGTCAGCGATATCCCGTTCATGCGGATCTTCCCTTCCCGGGTAATAACACAAAGGCCTGTTTTAATAAATTCATCTATGATCGATTTCCGGCCTTCGCCGACAACGGCCTCTAACCGCTTCCTTTCAAGCGGCTCTCCGAACATTAAAAAGCCAAAAGCGTCCCTTTCACGATTAGTCGTGGGCCCGCTCATATTTCCGGTGGCGAGCTTCCTGCGAATTATCCTTATATGCCTCTTTTCAAGCGGAAGCGGTTCTACATCGACATAGCCATTTCTTGAAATTATATTCAGCGTGTGAAACCTGACCTCATCCAGGATACTGTGAAGCTCCCCGGCTACTCCGGCTGCTTCCTTCGAAGAAAGGTCCGGCAACGCATATTGCCCGTCCCTATCCATTACACCGGCAGTATCGCGCCGGTTTTCCCTCAGGAAAAACCGGTCGCACCAGGTGTCCGCGCGGTCTGCCGGGCTCTGCGTCAGCCACGCCCAGGTCTTTGTGATGCCGTCTTTCAGGGATGTCTGGGTGCCCGGATTTATACCGAGAATTTCTTGCGTGCGCGAAAGGTCGAGAAGCGAGCGCGGCGAGTCCTTTGCCGCGGCATTCGGCGCCAATCTGCTCGCTGTCCCGGAAACTTGCGCGATAGTATTCGCTATTTCTCCGCCTGTATAGAGTTTGTCGGCGCCGATATTGAGCACCCTTGGGCGCTTGCCGAATCTTTCGACAGGGGCCGTGGCCGCGGCGATAACCGCGTTCACGACATCGTCCACATACATGTAGTGTTTGTTCACCATCGGGAAATTGATATCCGCGCCGTCTTGCGCCAGATGAAGGTAGTGATGCACAAGCCGGTCATCCAGCGCCCTGTTCGGAGCGTCATACCCCGGGCCGTACACGCCGGCGATACGCAGTGAGATACCGTTTTCATAGCGGTCCATAATGCGTTCCGATATAGCTTTGGAAAGCGCGTACTCCTTGCGCGCGTATCCTGCCGGAGGCGGACGCTGCCGGAGAAAATGCTCGATCTGCGTGAGCGCCGGGTTCTCATCAGACTCTGTCATCCGCATAAAGAAATCCGCGGCCTCGTCGATCCACCGGTCGAGCTCAGGGGCCAACGCGAGGTCTGTTTCTTTTATCTGATAGCCGCTTGCCAATTTTTCCCTGTATTTATCCCAATCCACGAGATCGTAGATTTGTATGGAGGAAGCATAGACTATCCTTGGCTTATTCTGTTTTTTATTTGCTTCGTTCACAAAGATAGCCGTTGACCGTGAATTGATATCCAGCACCTTCGCGAGCGACGCCGCGCTCGTATCCGAAAGACTGCTTATGACCCAGCCGCCGATATGCACTATAACATCGTTATCCTGCACCATTTGCCTCTGTATCGCAGTATTCGGCAGACTGCCGACTTCGACGTTTGTCCGGCTCTCGTCGATAAACCCGCGCCCTGGATAAGCGGCATCCTCCCTCTCGAGGAGAAGCGGAGACGTGTGCTTTGCCTCAGCCGACAGCCTGTCCATGAGCGGCGAGCCAATGTTGCCGGCCGCGCCCGTGACAGCGACGCGCTTACTGCTCAGGCGGGTGCGAGGGCGCCGGGCGTGCGCCTTAAGCGGAGCCAGCACGCGTGAAGTCCGGAATACCGTGTCTGTCGGCACATGCCCACCGTCCAAGCATTGCACCGCGAATAATGTCTTTCGGGAGTCATGTTAGCCAGCTCTACCCTGAGCGACCTTATAACCGGCAATTCAGACAGCGCCTGATAAAGAGCGCCATAGTCCTCTTCGCTAAAAACCGCGTTTGGATCTTTCAGCATAGCCGCTATATTTCCCGTGGCAAACCACGGCAGCATCATAAAGTAAAATCCATGGGCGTCAAACCCATTGTCGCACTGATTAAAGCCCACAAAATCATCATCCCGCACATCGCTTATGCCATCTAATCCGAGCAATCTTCGTTCTGTATCGTCCAATTCTTTGACTTTAACGGCATACGCCGGGCCTCTCATGATTTTTTCAAGGCCGCCGATCCCTCTTTTTTCATTCTCATAATTTATCAACCTCAAAATATCGACAAACCGCCTGAACCACGCGTTTTGAGGAGAGCCTGCTACACGCGACATTTTAACCGTGTCTTTCGGCTTCATAAACATGATATCGCCGCTTGCCCTGAACACGAACCCCGGGTCGCATACGATCGAAGATGTATCCGGAGACCAGATAATATACCCATGAGGAAAATTTGGATAAATCCACATATCGGGACTTTGCGGGAATTTCGCGGTTAATATCTCTTTAAGCCTCTCGGCGACAGGAATGAGTTCCGGATATCTATTGCCTTCTCCGTCTATTTTGTATATGACCCCGCACCTGCGCCTCTTCAGGGTGGACAGTACATTCTCATACTCCTCAACGAGTTTACGGGTTATTTCGTCTCCGCGGCCGGCTTTTACCGCTTCTGACACAAATCCAAAATACGGGTGCACCGTCACGCAAAGGTCAATTGGATCATAAGACATCGCGGCAATTCTTTCGGCTGCCAGCTGGGCGAGTTTATTCTCTTTCTTCCATCCGCTGGTAACAATAGAAACGGGTATTTCCCTTTCAGCAGCCGCTTCGACCACATCCGCCAGATCTGCCCCGATAACATGGTCACAATATGCAAAAGGATCGCTTCCGAAATAAAGCTTAATATTTTTATCGGTTGCAAACACGAGTTTTTGTTTAAGGATATCCAGCATTTTGAGCACCATGGGATAGGGCATTTGGACCAGCCTGTTTTGCGGTTTCAGTTCGCAGAACAGGCACTGCCTTGGGCAGCCTGTAGTGATCTCCAAACCGATATATCCTTGTATAAATTCCATTGCGTCCTCATTTCCCGGATTGGGATCGACAAACAATTCCAGATGAGGATTGTTAACAGAAGGGATCTGCCCGACAATATCGTTCATCATGTCCAAGTCAGAGGGTACAGTTATTCTGCCCGACCTTAATATACCCAGATACGTTTCTATCCTGGCAGCGATCGCTTTGCCCTGCCGGTTTAATATACCGGCGTAAGCGTCAAAAATCTTTTTCCCTCTTTCGAGTTCTTTCGTCAATACCTTGGTGCCCCTCTCCTCTACCCGCACATACAGTGTCCCATGGCCCGGGACAACAGGTATAACCATGTCAGTCGGTTCAGGATCACCCTCCGTAAAAAATTTGTACTGCAATGTTGCAATGCCGTCCCTGTAGAGAGGCAGTTCATAACTATTCTCATCTGTGTTATACGCAAGCTCATTCAGCTCAAACCCATGGAGAATAGGATCGAGATCAGGACGGCTCCTGCTAACCTCAAGCTCCGCCGGGTCCACATGCCTTTTTATTTCCTCGATGAGGCTTTGCGCGCGCGTCGCGGAAGAAACAGGTTCTCGCATTTCGGCTGACGGCGGCTTAAGCAGGTCCCTGCCGATAAGATTGCTTATGTAATAAAAAGCGGTCCTGTTAGTAAGCGCCTTTCCGAAATCGTACGCGACTTCGCCTCTTTCCCTGGCGCGGACAGCATCCACCACCTCCCTATCCCACGCTTTCTGAGAAAACCGGCTTATCGGGGCCAGG
>JBDRBZ010000049.1:0-5240 GCA_043822175.1 Candidatus Omnitrophota bacterium | reverse complement strand
GGCGAGCGTAGTTCAGTGGTAGAACTCCAGCTTCCCAAGCTGGTAGTGTGGGTTCGATTCCCATCGCTCGCTCCACATTTTGAATATGTATGGCGGTGAGATGGTGAAACGGCGTGTTACCGTAAATTCATGTGTCATAGCGTTATGCTGCCTCATTCTTTTGGCCGGTTGCGCGACTGTTTCATATCCGCCTCCTTTTGACGCGCGGCAGGGGGCATATCATGTTGTGCAGAAAAATGAGACCCTATGGGCCATTTCCAAGACTTATGGCGTCAGTCTTAATGAGATCGTCGCGGCTAACAGGCTGCCCGCCGCGGACGAGATTGAGGTAGGGCAGAGAATTTTTATCCCCGGGAAATGCAAACAGACGGCAAAGGCCGGGACAGTAAGGCCTCCCCGTGACGAGGATTTTATCTGGCCCGTTAAAGGCAGTGTTATCGTGCCGTTTGGCGCGACTAAGGGGGCATCGAAAAACCAGGGGATTGACATAAAGGCGGCTTACGGGGCATCTGTTGTCGCGGCCAGGAGCGGACGTGTTTCATACAGTACGGATACCCTTAAGGGGTACGGCCGCACAATCATTATCGACCATGACGGCGGTTATCAGACAGTCTACGCGTATAACTCTCAAAACCTCGTAAAATCCGGCGATTATGTCGGCCAGAACCAGGTTATCGCAAAAGCCGGTCAGGGAGGCAGGGCAAAAGAGCCGTGCCTTCATTTTGAGATCAGGAAAGAGCATGAATCGCAGAATCCATTCTTCTATTTACCATGAACTGAGTGTTCCGGCTGAGGCGCTGCCTGAGCGGGGATTTCACGGGCGCGAGCCTGAGATGGAAATACTCATGAAGCGGGTAACCGCTTTGAAGGCCGGCTGCCGCCAGAACGTGGCGCTTACCGGGGAGCTCTTTTCAGGAAAGACGTCGATATTACGTCACCTGGCCGCGTCTCTTAACAGTGACAGCGTTATCCCCGTTTATGTCGAACTCGGAGACAGGTCGTTTCCCGCGTTCGCGGAACGTTTTATCGCGACCATGATATACGCTTATTTCGTAAAGACACAACGGCCGGTATGCGAGGATCTGTCGAAACTTATCGAATCGGCCGCAGATGTGGCCCCGAAAACAGCGGCTGCCGCCCGGAAGATACTGATCGATATATCTCGCAGGAGGTACAACCTCGCATACAGCGAGCTTCTAAATATAACTTCCATTCTCAAAGAAGAGACGCAAATGCCGTGCGTGGTAATACTGGACGAGTTTCACAATATAGAGCGTTTTAGACTCAGGCGGCCGTTTGTTCATCTGGGAAAAATAATCATGCTGCAGAAAGGCACCATGTACGTTGTCTCGAGCTCTGAGAAGGCCACTACACGTAAAATATTGTCAGAGAAGCTGGCGCTGCTATTCGGCAATTTTGAATTGATCGAGATAGAGGGGTATGACGCGGGTTCCGCGAAACGATTTCTGCGCAGGAACCTGGGGCCACTGGAAATCAGCGAATATTATGCGGATTATGTCGTATCACTGGCAGAAAGAAAGCCTTTTTACATCGATATGCTGGGGCGCGCCCTGACAGAATCCTGCCGTAAGGCATCCTGCGCGCGGGTGAACGTGGAAATGCTGAAGGATGCTATAGCCGAAACCATGTACGTGCCGACCGGGGTTCTGCATCAGCAGTTTATCGGCCGCATAAATTCGGTGTTTGACAGGAAGGACAGGCCGGGATATCTGAAAATTTTGGCTGTACTGGCAGAATGCCCCGCCCGGCTGGAATCAGTCGCAGGCCGGCTGAAGACGGATAAAGGGGTGCTGGGGGGTAAGCTGCACCAGCTCGCTCAGGCCGGTATTACCGCCAAAAGCGGGGTGCTCCATTATGTGCAGGACAGGCTTTTTGCTTTCTGGCTTGCGAATGTTTACGGCAGAAAGGAATATGCTGTCGTGGATAATGATCTGGCCCGCGCGCGCGGGTTCAGGGAGTTTGTCGAAGGGGATATAGAGAGGTATCTGATCGAGTACAACAAAGGTTGCCTCGGGAGGATAGCTGACCTGTTCAGGCTGTTCCGGGCAGAGCTTATCGATGTTGACGGTAAACTGCGGCGTTTTCCGTGTTTTGACCGCGTTGAGATGCTGAAGTACGGCGGCGGTAAAAATTATGTTTCCTGCGAGGGCGAAAAAACATACTGGATATGCAGGGTTATAAGAGGTGATGTATGCGAGGTGGATGTCGCTGATTTCCTGGGACGGGCGGGCGATTCTCAAAGAAAGGGCCTGAGGAAGATACTCATACATCTTTCAGGGATCGACACCAACGCGCTTTTGCTCGCCAAGGAAAAAAAGATATGGGTTTGGGACGTAAAAACCGTTAATCTTCTGCTAAGGCTGTACGGCCGGTATGAAATCACGGCCGCGGCCCAATAAGGGGGATTATCTATTGAGATTAGGAGTCATATCGGATACGCACATACCCAAAGCGGCGGCCGATATCCCTGAGGCCGTGTACAAGGCATTTAAGGGCGTTGACATGATACTGCATGCCGGCGATGTGCTTGAGATGTCGGTGCTTAAGAATCTGCAGAAGCTGGCCCCTGTAAAAGCCGTATGCGGCAATATGGACGGTGAGGATATGCGCAAAGCCCTCAAGGAGCGAGAAGTTATTACGGCGGGAGGCTTTAGAATAGGCCTTGTGCACGGACACGGGCCTATCAAAGGCCTTGAGGAGCGCGTCGGGAAGCTATTTGACAAGAATATTGATGTGATTGTTTTCGGGCATTCGCATATGCCGGCGAATGAAGTGAGGGGAAAGACGCTGTTTTTTAACCCGGGGAGTCCTACGGACAAGGTGTTCGCGCCGTTTAATACCTACGGTATATTGGAAATCGGCAAAGCGGTTTGCGGCAGCATTATAAATATATAGCTTATAGCGCGGAAAGGTTGTGTCATGGACAGGAATATCAGCGAAATACCCGTGATAAAGGTCGAGTGCAGGACTATTCCGGAAGTTTGGGAAAAGGCCGTATTGGAAACATGGGATAAGGGGTTAAGCATACGCACCCAGTATGACAAAGAAGGCGATCCGGCCAGCCGGGACTGCACAATGATCATGGTGGCGCGTGAACCGCTCGGCGAACCGCGCATACACAGGGCGTTTCCGGGCGCCCTCGAAGATCTGGAGGTTTACCGCCAGGAGGTTGTCCTGGGCATTCATGATCACTGGATAAAACCTGAAGAGGGGAAATGGACCTATACATATCACAAGAGGCTGTTCGATTATGAATACGCCGGAGAATTCGTGAAACAGATTGACGCGCTTATCGACAAGCTCTGTGAAAGCCATTATACCAGGCGCGCGCAGGCCATAACATGGAACCCGAAGCTGGATATCCCTACGGACGATCCGCCCTGTCTTCAGCGTATCTGGTGCCGGCTTGTGCAGGGGGATGGCGCGCTTATTCTCGAGATGAACACGCACTGGCGCTCAAGAGACGCCTATAAGGCCAGCTTTATGAACATGTTCGCGCTGACCGATCTGGGCAGGGCCATAGCCGAGAGTGTATCGCGCAGGCTCGGTGTCCCGGTCAGGGTCGGCCGTTATGTCGATATAAGCGACAGCTTTCATATCTACGGGAGTTATTTCGCGGAGTTCGAGCATTTTCTGGCGCTTGTCAAAAACCGTTCTTTTGACGAGAGGACATGGCAGACGGAATTCGCGGAGCCGTTCTTTGAGGAGGCCAGGCAGAGGATCATAAAAGAGCAGGGGGCCGCGTAAAATGATCGTGCTTGCCGCGGAATTTATGTTTTGCTCGGTCCTTATCGCGTGTACTGGCAGTCTCGCGGCGCGTTACGGCCATACGGTAGCAAGGATCATGAACTGGGAAGCAGGGTTTGTGGGAGTGCTGTTTTTGGCTGTGGCGACTTCAATGCCTGAGGTGTTTACAAGTTTATCCACTGTGCCCGAGGCATTGTCCATTAATAAGATTGATCTGGGTTTCGGAGACGCGATAGGGTCTCTTATTGTTAATCTGATATTTCTGGCGATACTGGACATTGTCTTTTACAGGGGCAGCATACTCTCAATGGTAACAAGAGGCCACCTGATGGGCGGAATTTTTACTGTCTCGCTCCTGACGGTGCTTGTGGTTTTCGCTGTTGCGCGCGCCTGTTTTGACATAGGGTTGTCGTTTATGGGCGTCGGTCTGGAATCCATTCTTATAATAGCCATGTACGGTACGGGCATGTGGCGGCTCGTTATGAAACGTCACGTGATACTGGATGAGGCTGAGGCGGTGCCCGGTGAAAAGAGCGAGGCCGTTGTTTGGGCGAAATTCGCTGTGCTCTTGTTTCTCATATTCGTGCTCGGCGTATGGCTGGCGAACATAGGCAGCAGGATATCAGGGGAAACCCGTATCAATGAATCGTTTGTGGGCAACCTGATCCTGGCCGCGTCAACGTCGCTTCCCGAGCTTTCCGTATCCCTGGCCGCTCTCAGGATGGGATCGGCGGACATGTGCGTGGGCAATATCGTAGGGAGCAACTTCTTTGACGTGTGTATTATTTCAGGTATGGATATTCTTTACAGGAAAGGACCGATACTCGCGGATATAGGAAGGATAAATATTTTTGCCGGGGCGCTTGCCATGGTATTGACGGTAATACTCTGCCTGGGGCTTGCGGTCGCGGCCGGGCGGGGGAGGCGCAATATTTCATGGGCCGCGTTGTCCATCCTGTTTGTCGGAGCCGCGGGTTACTTTGTTATATACAGGTGCGGCTGATGATCGGGGGACGCTATATGGAAAAATTATACGCCCCGTGGAGAGGCGTTTATGTGCAGGGGGGAATCGGAGGCAGATGCGTCTTCTGCGTGGGTAAGAAAACTGATTCATCGAAGGACAAAAAAAGGCTGGTCGTGGAGCGGGGACTGCACTGTTTTTCGATTCTTAACCGGTATCCGTACAATAGCGGGCACATTATGGTCGCGCCCTACAGGCATGTGAAAAGTTTGGAGTTTTTAAAGGATAGTGAGCTTCTCGACCTTTTCAGGCTTGTCAACTACACCAAAAAAAAGATCGACAGGCTCCTTAAGCCCGCCGGATACAATATGGGCTTAAACATCGGAAGGCTCTCCGGCGCGGGCTTTCCCGGACACGTGCATATGCATATCGTGCCCAGGTGGGAGGGCGACACGAATTTCATGCCTGTTGTCGCGGACATAAAAGTCGTTTCGCATTCGCTAAGCGAAAT
>JBDRBZ010000048.1:0-16567 GCA_043822175.1 Candidatus Omnitrophota bacterium | reverse complement strand
GGGCAGCCTTTTTGCCGTTTATCTCGCGCTTTATGCCGGTCAGCGCTTTTTTCTGGATTTTTTCAGGGGGGACCTGGCCCCTACGGCATTCGGCGTTACAATACCGCAGGTAATCAGTATTATTGTATTTATCGCGGCGCTTGGTATACTATTGAAAAGGGTCCGGCATTGAAAAAATATGAGTTTACGGCCGGAGCCGCGGATTCGGGCTCCCGGCTGGATGTATTTCTTGTGGAGCGGCTTAATCATAAAGAGTCGAGGTCATTTGTGAAAAAGATCATCGACAATGCCGGTGTGCTTGTCAACGGGACTCATCACAAGGCGCATTTTACGATGCATGAGGGCGACAGGGTCTGCATCGAAATACCATCACCTCTGCCCGTGGTGATGAGGCCCGAGAACATTCCGATAACGATTGTGTATGAAGATGAGGACCTGATCGTTTTAAACAAGCAGGCGGGGCTGGTCGTGCATCCGGCTCCGGGGCACTATACCGGGACGCTGATAAACGCGCTCCTGTATCACTGCAAAAACCTCTCGGGCATCGGAGGCGTCATACGGCCGGGGCTTGTTCACCGGCTGGACAAAGACACCTCGGGCCTTATGGTTGTGGCCAAGACCGATACCGCGCACCAGTCTCTTGCCGGGCAGTTCAAGTCAAGAAAGGCCCGTCGTGAATATGTCGCGCTGGTGCGGGGTATTGTGCAGCTGGACACAGGTGTCGTTGAGCTGCCGATCGGGCGCAGCCCTTTTGACAGGAAGAGAATGGACGTTTCGTTTACTAACAGCAGGGAGGCGAGGACCACATACCACGTGGTGAAGAGGTATCGGGATTTTACAATGGTTCGCCTTACCCTTGATACCGGCAGGACGCACCAGATAAGGGTGCACATGGCCCACATCGGGCACCCTGTCGTGGGTGACGCGACGTACGGCTCGCGCAAGGGATCGGACAGGCAGGCGCTACACGCCAAGTCGCTTTTTTTCAGGCATCCGGTCACGAAGGAAGAAATGGGATTTGACAGCGATATGCCCGCCGATATGGCGGAAATACTGAAAAGGGGTTCGCTTTAGGAGGATGGGCCATGAATATATCCGTAAAGGCGGCTGAAAGGATAGAAGGCACTATCGAGATTCCCGGAGATAAATCTATCTCCCACAGGGCGGTAATGCTCGGTTCGATATCCGGAGGCGTCACAGAGGCGAAAAATTTTCTTGAAGGAGGGGATTGCCTGTCTACCGTAAACGCCTTCCGGGAAATGGGTGTGGACATAGAAGTAAAGGGAAAGAATTTGAGGATCAGCGGCCCCGGCCTTAAGGGCCTTTCGAGACCGCAAAAAGATCTTTACCTGGGAAATTCAGGGACGACAATGCGCCTGATATCGGGCATACTCGCCGGCCAGGATTTCGAGGCGAGGCTTACGGGTGATGAGTCACTTTCGAAAAGGCCCATGGAAAGGATTATGGCGCCGCTCAGACAGATGGGGGCGGATATCGCGTCAGAAGCGGGTAACGGAAGCGCGCCTTTGAGAATAAGAGGCAGGCAGCTGAGACCTATTAGTTATGACCTGCCCGTTGCCAGCGCTCAGGTGAAATCGTGTATTCTGCTTGCCGGGCTGTACGCCGACGGTAAGACATCTGTGACCGAGCCCCTGCAGTCGAGAGATCACACCGAAAGGATGCTTGAATATTTCGGCGCCAGGATCAGCCGTTCCGGCCTTACCACATCCGTGATTTCGGGCAGCAATATGCCGGCGCTTACCGGAAGGCCCATCAGGGTGCCCGGTGATATATCGAGCGCCGCGTTCTTTATGGCCCTGGCGGCGTTGCTCAAGGGGTCGCGCGTGGTCATGAAGTCAGTAGGCATAAATCCTACCCGCAGGAAGATTATAGATATCCTGAAGCGGATGGGAGCGGATATCTCGCTGTCAACCGAAGAAAAATATTTTGAGCCTGTCTGCGATATACGCGTGAACGGGGGCAGGCTTAAGGGTACTACGGTTTTGCCGGGAGAAATACCGCAGGTCATAGATGAAATCCCTGTTTTATCCGTGTGCGCCGCGCTGGCTGAAGGGAAGACCGTAATCAGGGGCATACGCGAGCTAAGGGTGAAAGAAACTGACCGTGTTTTTTCTATCGTGGATAACCTTGCCAGGTTGGGCGCGGATGTCAGGTCGGATAATGAAAATCTGTACATATCGGGCAGGCCCGGCAGATTCGCGAACGCGCAATTGAGGAGTTTCGGTGACCACAGGACGGCCATGTCCATGGCCGTTGCCGCGTGTCTCTCGGACGGGACCTGTACCATAGAAGACGTCGATTGCGTGAACACGTCATTCCCGAATTTTTTCGGGCTTCTTGAAACCGTTAAAATTTGACGCGCCCCGCGCGGGACAACACAGAAGGAAAAAACTTTTGACATTCCTCCTGTATTCTGTTATCATCATTTGATTATAAATAACACATGAGGTAAAAATGGACGTAAAAACCGCCGCTCAATATCTACCCAAGATGATAAATGCCGTTATTGGTTTATTCTCGAATGACATAGGAATCGATCTCGGCACTTCATCGACACTGGTCTACAGTAAGAACCAGGGCATAGTTCTTTGCGAGCCTTCGGTGGTCGCTATTCAGGCAGGCACTTCCAAGGTGCTCGCTGTGGGAGAAGAGGCAAAACGTATGCTGGGCAGAACGCCGGGCAATATCGTGGCCATAAGACCCATGAAGAGCGGTGTTATAGCCGACTTCGAGATTACCGAGGCTATGCTGAGGTATTTTATCAAGAAAGTTCATAATTCCAGGAGAATGGTAAGGCCGCGTATGGTCATAGCCATTCCGTCAGGCATTACCGAGGTTGAAAAACGCGCGGTAAAGGACTCGGCGCTTCATGCCGGCGCGCGGGAGGTCTATATGATCGAAGAGCCGGTAGCGGCGGCGATCGGGGTCGGGCTGCCCATACAGGAACCGTCAGGAAATATGATAATCGATATAGGCGGCGGCACCACGGAGATGGCCGTAATTTCCCTCGCGGGAATAGTTTTCGCCAAATCCATACGCGTGGCCGGCGATGACATGGATGACGCCATCACGAATTATCTCAAGAAAACTTATAACCTGATGATCGGCGAGAGGACAGCGGAGGAGATTAAGATAAAGATAGGTTCAGCATATCCGCTTGATGAGGAAATGACTTTGGAAGTGCGCGGCCGTGATCTTGTGGCCGGACTCCCCAAGATGATAACCGTCTCAAGCGAAGAGATACGGGAAGCGCTTACCGAACCCATCACACAGATAGTAGAGGCAGTCAGAATTACGCTCGAGAGGACACCGCCCGAATTGTCCGCGGACCTTATCGAGAAAGGCCTGATCCTTGCGGGAGGCGGCGCGCTCCTCAGGGGACTGGACAAAATCGTGGCAGAGGAAACAGGCTTACCGGTGCATGTAGCGGATGATCCCCTTACGGCCGTGGCGCTCGGCACAGGCAAAGCGCTTAGCGAGATCAAATACCTCCGGCGTGTTTTTGTGAAACCCAAGATTGAGAAATAGTTTTAGGGAAATGTGGTAAGGGTAAGACGAAGAACACTCCTTATTGCTCTCATCGCGGCCATAATACTGCTTAATCCAGCCGTAATACGCTTTTCCAAAGATATTATAATCGAGACTGTCATGTTTCCTCTGAAGGCCGTCAGGGCCGGCGCGCGTTATCTTAAATCCAGAAACAGTTGTGTCCGTGAAAACATCATGCTTAAGGAGAAGGCCGCCCTTCTGGCGCTCGAAATGGACCGGCTTTCCGGGGTTATCAAGGAGAATAAGAGGTTTAAGGACCTTTTAGGCTTCCGCGAGGCCGTAAAATGCAAATCGATAGCTGCGTCTGTCATAGGCCGGTCGCCTTCCACCTGGCACGAGGTTGTTATAATCGATAAGGGCCAAAAACAGGGAATAAAGAAACATATGATTGTATGTACCGCAAACGGGGTCGTCGGGACCATAGCCGAGGCGTCGTTCACTACGAGCAAGGTCATGCTGATAACGGATATGGATACCCGCGTCGGCGTAATCCTCGACGAGTCAAGAGAGATGGGGGTGCTTACCGGCGCTTCCGAGGGCCGGTGCAAAGTCATATACCTGGGGCTTGACTCGGAGATAAAGACAGGAGAGAAGGTTGTCACATCCGGGCTCGGGGGGCTGTATCCCAAGGGATTGCCGATAGGCGAAGTGGCGGAATTGGGCAGGGACCAGATAGGGTTGTACAGGTACGCGATCGTTAAGCCCGGGCAGGATCTTAACACGTTCGAAGAAGTTATTTGCGTGGAGTAACGCGATTCTAAGAGGAGCGGCATGTACCGGACAAACAGGGCGGCGATTTATTTTTCACTGCTGATCGTATTCACGGTAAACCAGACAATAGCGCGGTATCTCGCCGCGGGCAGCTGTTATCCGGACATGGTGCTCATCCTTGTGGTATTCTTCGGGTTATTCGGCGGCATGCGTCTCGGGTTTGAGACAGGCATCGTATGCGGCATAGTGCGTGATACTCTCGATGTCGGTTTTTTCGGCATGCATGCCGTAACCATGGGGCTGTCCGGGCTTGTCTGCGGCGCTATTTCGGACAAGGTATACCGCGAGAATGCCCTTGTGCAGATGGTAATAGTTTTTTCCGCAGGGCTGCCGGTTTCCGGTTTTAACGTGACGGCGTCTCTATATACCGCTGTCATCAGCCCGGTATTCTTTTTTTTGCTGCAGCGTATTTTTATGCCTGTGCCTGATCTGTAGGTAAAACGGAAGGTTGTCCGCGATGACAAGGGTGAGAATGCTGTTTGTTTCGATCAGCGCCGGTTTTGCCATGATAGTTTCCGGGCTTGTCTATACCCAGGTTATAAAGGGAGAATATTACAGGAACCGTTCCGAGCGCAACAGGATCGTGGTAATTCCGCTCGAGGCTCCCAGGGGCAGGATAATTGACAGAAACGGCAAGGTATGCGTGGACAACAGGATCTCATTCGATGTATCGGTGGTGTACAAGGATGCGGGCGATTTCAAGAGGCTAGCTTCCTTTTTATCCGACACGCTCGGCATAAACAGGAAGAAACTGCTGTCTGCGATGGAAGAAGCGAAAAAAAGGCCGTATGCCCCGACACTGCTCGTTGAAGATATAGGCAAGACGAATGCCATAATCCTGGAGCAGCGGAGAATTGATTATCCCGGCCTGATAGTATCGACCAGGCCGAAAAGAGACTACATGTACAGTGCCGCGGCCTCCGGCATTACGGGTTATATCGGCATGATCAGCCGTGATGAGCTCGAGCGTTTCAGGACATACGGGTATACCGTGACCGACCTTATCGGGAGGAGCGGCATAGAGCGGCAGTATGACAGCTATCTCAGGGGCGTGCAGGGCGGCATGCAGGTTGAGACAGACAGTCTGGGGAGGCACCGCAGGATACTGCATGTCAAGGAAGGCGAGAAGGGCAGGTCGGTTACAATGACGGTGGACATGGACCTTCAGGCGTTCTGCGATGAGATCATGGGCGAGAGGAACGGCAGCATAATCGCCATGAATCCCAGGACGGGCGAAATTTACGCGCTTGTCTCAAGGCCGGGCTTTGACCCCAATCTGTTTGTCAGGAAGGACAGCGTAAAGCAGATAAAGGATATTCTCGGCAACAGATCCGGCGGTTTCCCGCTGATGAACAGGGCAATAGCGTGCTCCTATCCCCCGGGGTCTGTTTTCAAGGTCGTGACCGCGACAGCGGCGCTTGAGAAAGGGAAACTCGATACCCGCGATCACCTTTCATGCGACGGATCTTACCGCCTCGGTAAGAGTGTTTTTCGCTGCTGGAAAGAGGAGGGGCACGGCAGTCAGGAAATAACAGAGGCCATTAAGAACTCTTGCAATGTGTTTTTTTATCAGACAGGAATTCTGGTCGGCGCAGACGCGATATCCGAATATGCCGGGATTTACGGTTACGGGAAAGAAACAGGCATTGACCTGCCCGGCGAGACCGGTGGGCTTGTCCCGACCCCTGCCTGGAAAAGGGCAAAACTTAAGGAACCATGGTACGCGGGTGATACGGTGGTGTATGCGATCGGTCAGGGATATCTGCTGGCGACACCCATACAGGTGGTGCGGATGATGGCGGCTGTCGCGAACGGCGGATACCTTGTCACGCCTTATGTCGTGAATAAAATAGATGATATCTCTATCGGCGAACCGCGGCGTGAATTTACGGGCATCGCTGACAAATCGCTTGACGTTATACGCGAGGGCCTTAAGCGGGTTGTTAACGATCCGCACGGCACCGGCATGAAGGCGAAAATAGAAGGCCTCACCGTGGCCGGTAAGACAGGGACTGCCGAGAATCCGAGGGGCAAGGCGCATGGCTGGTTTTCCGGTTTTGCCCCGGCAGAGGACCCCGCGCTGTGCGTGGTGGTATTCGTTGAATATGGCGGGAAAGGCGGGCTCGAGGCCAGCATGCTCGCCAAACAGGTAATCGTGAAAAGCCGGGACCTGGGTCTTTTATAACAACCGAAGGGCTTGC
Organism: Candidatus Omnitrophota bacterium; assembly: GCA_043822175.1. GTDB lineage: Bacteria > Omnitrophota > Gorgyraeia > JABMRN01 > JABMRN01 > JBDRBZ01. The sequence continues at coordinate 10,025 of JBDRBZ010000048.1, read as the reverse complement.
GCTGTGATATGGCGTGATATCAGAAAGCTTGACACAATCATTCTCCTGTGCGTGGCCTGCATATTCTCGATAGGCCTGCTGTTTTTGTACAGCGCGGTGCACAGCTTTCCTGAGGACTATTCCCGCTCGATCGTCACGAAGCAGATGATATGGATGGCGCTCGGCATGCTCATTGCCCTGATTTTTATTATTCTTGACTACAGAAAATTTGTGGATATGGCGTATGTCTTCTACGGCATATCGGTCCTGGCGCTCATATTTGTGCTTTTCGCGGGGGAGAGAAGGCTCGGCGCGCAGAGGTGGATCCAGATCGGCGCTTTCGGGTTCCAGCCGTCAGAGGCCATAAAGATAGCGTTTATCCTGGCCATGTCTTCGTTCATAGGCAGGCGAAAAGACGATATCTCAAATCCCGTCAACATTGTGGGGGCCATGCTCCTGCTCGGCGTCCCTTTTGTTCTGATAGCGGCCCAGCCTGACCTGGGTACGGCTCTCGTGCTTATCCCTGTTTTCATCGCCTTATTGTATATCGGCGGAATGAGCGTGAAGCCGTTAATGGCCTTCATCGCGTGCGGCATCATGGGGACCCCTCTTTTCTGGCACATGCTTAAGGATTATCAGCGCAAGAGGCTTCTGGTTTTCGTGAATCCCGATCTTGACCCCATGGGGGCGGGGTACACCATAATCCAGTCGAAGATCGCCATAGGTTCAGGCCGGATTATGGGAAAGGGATGGCTTTCAGGCACGCAGGGGCAGCTGAATTTTCTTCCCGAAAGGCATACTGATTTCATATTCTCAGTGGTAGGGGAGGAATGGGGGCTGGTAGGCGGTTTAGTGCTTTTATCTCTGTACTTCGTCGTGATCTACAGGGGCATCAGAATTATCGGAATGACAAGCGATATGTACGGCAAACTTATAGCGACAGGGGCCGTCTCGCTTTTGGCCTTTCAGGTTATTGTCAATATAGGCATGACTCTTGGGCTGCTTCCGGTAGTCGGATTGACGCTCCCCTTTATTAGTTACGGGGGATCGAGCCTTATATCGTCCGCGGTTGCTGTCGCCCTGCTCCTCAACGTGGGATTGAGGAGGCCGCTTTTCTAGAATACCTCCGGAGTCGTAATGGATAATAAACTTCCCGTCAATATCGATGAAATCTTAACAGGCATTATGAAGCCCGGCAGATATATCGGAGGGGAATGGAATAGTGTCCGTAAAGATTGGGACCGCTCGCGTGTCAGGGTCTGCCTAGCCTATCCCGACGTTTATGAGATCGGCATGAGCTATCTCGGGCTGCAGATATTGTATCATCTGATAAACTCAAAAGGCCCGTGGCTGTGCGAACGCGTCTTCGCGCCATGGGGTGATATGGAAAACAGGCTGAGGGAGCGAGGGGTCGGTCTTTTCAGCCTTGAATCCAGAAACCCGATATCCGCATTTGATGTGGTGGGTTTTTCGCTCGGCTATGAACTTACCTATACGAACGTACTGAACATGCTTGATCTGGGCAGTATACCCGTGATGGCGTCTGAGCGCGGGGATAACTGCGCGATCGTGATCGCGGGCGGCCCCTGCGCCCTGAACCCTGTGCCGATCAGGGATTTTATAGATGTATTTTTCATAGGCGAAGCCGAAGAGTCTATTGTCGAATTTCTTGACCTGTATGAGCGCCTTAAATCGCGGGGCTCCCGAAGAGGGGAAATACTTGAAAAGGCGGCGCGCTTGGACGGCGTCTATGTGCCGGTCATCCATGGGGACGGGGCCGCGGTCAGGAAAAGGATAGTAAAAGATCTCGAGAATGCGTTTTACCCGCGAAATCCTATAGTGCCTTTTATCCAGACAGTGCATGACCGTGTAGCGGTCGAGGTGATGAGGGGATGCCCGAACACCTGCCGGTTCTGCCAGGCGCGATCGGTATACGCCCCTGTTCGAGTACGGTCCGGTAAAAAGGTGGTCGAGATCGCGGCCGAGTCATTGGCCAGCACCGGCCATGACGAGGTTTCGTTTCTTTCCCTCTCGACTTCAAACTATCCCCACCTCAGGGATGTTATCGATTCCATGAACGCGATGTTTGAGGGAAAGGGGATAAATATTTCCGTACCCTCATTAAGGGTTGAGGATATTTGTATGGATCTGCCGCAGAAGATCGCCAGGAACAGGCGGACCGGTCTTACTTTCGCGCCGGAATCCGGCAGCGAACGGATAAGGGATATTCTGGATAAAGCGATTGACATGGAAAAGTTGAATACGGCGGTAGAGGCGGCTTACAGCCATGGCTGGAGGCGTGTTAAATTGTACTTCATGATCGGGCTGCCGGGGGAGGAGATGTCGGATGTGAACGACATTGCCGGCGTGGTCCGCGCCATATCCGGCGCAGGCGGGAAAAAGGCCGGCCATTCCGGCCCGGGCAGAGGGCGCATGGACGTTTCTGTCAGTATAAACAATTTTGTTCCCAAACCTCACACCCCGTTTCAGTGGCTCGGCATGGAGGGCTGCGGGGGCCTTCAGGATAAACAGGAATATCTGAAAGAGAGGCTGCGGCACCTCAAGGTGCGGGTCAGTTTTCAGGATGTGGCGACAAGTGTGCTTGAGGGTGTGCTGTCGCGGGGTGACGGGTCGCTTAACCCTATTATACTTGATGCCTGGAGAAGGGGCGCCAGATTTGACGCGTGGAGCGAAACCCTGAATATGAATGCCTGGACCGAAGCTTTTAAAAATGCCGGATTTTCAATTTATGACAGAGCTCAGGAGCGCTTTCATGCGGATCGTAAATTGCCATGGGGATTTATCGATGCCTGCATGCCGGAAGGGTATTTTGCCAGAGAGGCAGCGAAAACAGGGGTTGTTTTTTAATTGCCTTTGCATTTTAAATTGTAATCAAGTATACTTATTATAATTTAAGATATCTAACTGTAATTACCAGTAAATCATGCAGAATGTCAGGCCGGGAGGTATTATGCGCGCATTCCTATCGAAACTTTCGCTTGCCTCGCAGGGTCTCAAATATAAGCTGCGTATAGCGTTCGTGCTTATGTCCGTAATCCCTCTGCTTGTTCTCGGTTATATCTTTGCCACCTATGGTGATTTTTTTGATCCGCAATCGGCGCTTCACGTAAGCATCCTTGCTCTGGTGTCGCTTATTATAGCGTGGCTTGGCTTTCTGCTGGCCAAGTATATTGTCGAGCCTATCATCGATCTTTCTATAGCGGCCAGGGGTATCGCGGACGGGGATTTTGAAAAGAAAATTACCGTAATGGGCGATGATGAAATAGGCGCGCTCGGCAAGTCTATCAATCTCATGGTCCGGCGTATAAAGGACAACATGACCGAGTTAAGGGATTACGGCGAGAAGACAAAGGAAATTAATCTTGAAATCCAGCGCAAGATGGTCGTGCTGGCAGGGCTTCTCCACATAGGAGACGCTATTACCTCGGCGGCAGACCTGGACAAGGTCGTTGATATAATTCTCGGGAAATTATCGGATTTTTACGAACAGGGCTACGCCATATGCTATCTGTCCAAAGGCGATCCGCATACGTTTCTTCCTGTAGCGTCAAGGAATATCAGCGACCCTGATCTCCTGGAATCCGCCGTTATCCTCGGGAACGGATTCCTCGGGAATACGGTTAAAAAGAAAAAAACTGTTGTGATAGACAATACTGTTACGCGGTCTTCGGATGAGTATGAGTTTAAGCAGAGGCACAGGCTGGCGAACGCGGTCATAATGCCTATATGCACATGGAATGAACCCAAGGGGCTGCTTCTGTGCGGCAACAACTCGAAAGGATTTACGTTCACGAACGAGGATCTGAACATACTGAATGTATTCGCGAAACAGCTGGCAATAGCCATAGAAAACGAGATCCTTGCGACCAGGACAAAGGAGCTTGCGATAAGGGACGATCTTACCGGGCTTTATAATCTCAACTACATGCAGGTGCGGTTGGACGAAGAAATCGGGCGGGCCGTGACGTATCAGCGGCCGTGCGCCTTTCTTCTTATTGACGTGGATGATCTCAACGAATATATTACAAAGAAGGGGCTTTTGGAATCCGAGGGCATACTCAGGGGCATCGCGGACCGCATAAAAGGCATGCTGCAGGAGCCGGTCGATAAAGGCGGCAGGACCGGCGATGATGAATTCGCCGTAATTCTACCCGAAAAGACAAAGAAGAGAGCCATGGCGTTCGCGGAAGTATTGCGGCGCGGGATCGAAAACATGACGTTTCCCGATTACCCCGGGGATAAAGTCACGGTGAGTATCGGCGTAAGCGAGAACCCGCTTGACGGGTCGTCTGCCGATCAGCTGATGGCGCGCGCAAGGCAGTATGTTCACCGCGCGAAGAGGAACGGTAAAAACAGGGTAGAGGGGTAGCGCATTTTTTATCCGGCTTGTTGCGCGGCCGCGCAGGAAGGAGATAATGAAAATGGATATGCAGGGCATGTTCAGGAAAATGGTGGAGAAGAACGTTTCTGACCTACACATAACCGCTTATACGCCGATGAGATTCAGGATAGATGAGAGGCTTGTCCCGATCGATGATCATGCGCTCAATCCGGACGAGGCCAGGCAGGTCGTCTATTCGTTGCTTACAAAGGAGCAGATTAAAAAGTTCGAAGAGGATCTGGAGCTTGATTTTTCTTTTGATGTCGCGGATCTGGCGAGATTCAGGGTTAACGTTTACATGCAGAGATCAAATGTGGGGTGCGCCATAAGGCTTATCCCGTACGAGATAATGACGTTTGAGCAATGCGGTCTCCCGGTCAAAGTGGTGACGGGACTGTGCAGAAAGCAGAAAGGCCTGGTGCTTGTCACCGGGGCTACCGGCAGCGGCAAATCCACTACCCTTGCGGCTATGGTGGACTTAATAAATAATGAAAGGCCCTGTCACGTTATCACAATCGAGGATCCGATTGAGTTCGTTCACAAAAACAAAAAGGCCGTGGTGGAGCAGAGAGAGGTTTACCGCGATACCAGGTCATTCGGTGATGCCCTGAAACACGTGCTCAGGCAGGATCCCGATGTCATACTTATAGGTGAGATGCGTGATCTCGAGACCATTGAGAGCGCCCTGGTATTAGCCGAAACAGGGCATCTTGTGCTGGCCACGCTACACACGTCGGACAGCGTCCAGACCATTAACAGGATTGTGGACGTATTTCCGTCGCATCAGCAGCAGCAGATACGCACTCAGCTTTCTTTCGTCCTGTCCGGAATCATTTCCCAGCAGTTGATACCGAAGACGCAGGGCCCCGGAAGGGTGCTCGCGACAGAGATCATGATGGCGACTAACGCCGTGAGGAGCCTGATAAGGGAAGGCAAGATACATCAGATGTATTCCGTGATCCAGACTTCTCAAAAGGACGGCATGCAGACCATGGACCAGGTACTTGTGGACCTGCATAACAGCGGGATCATCTCCCGTGAAGACGCCATGCTCAGGGCTTCGTTCCCGGATGATGTGGCAAAGGCGCTTATGCGCAGGTAGGCATATTTCACATGAAACAGGAGAGGCTGAATACAAAACCCATAGGCAGGCTGCTTCTTGAAAAGGGCCTGATAACCGAGGGACAGCTGGAACAGGCCCTTGAAGCCCAGGCCGCCAAGGGCGGGCTCCTCGGGCAGGTGCTTCTGTCGCTGGGGTATGTGACCGAGAAGACGATCGCGCAGGTGCTTACCGTGCAGTACGGCTATCCGTATCTGCCGCTTGATAATTATGAATTTGACAAGGAATGCGTACGGCTTGTCCCGGAGAATGCCGCGCGGCAGTACGGCCTGGTGGTGATAGATAAGATAGGGGATATGGTCACGGTCGCGATGTGGAACCCGCTGAATTTTCAGGCTGTTGAGGACATAGAACTTCTGACAAAATGCAAGGTGCAGATATTTGTCAGCACGCTGACGGATATTCAGAAAGTCATCGACAGCTGTTACAAGTGATTTGAAGCAGGTGCCCGAAAGTGAGAGAGCGCATTGGATAAGATGCCGTTGTCGCTTAAGGATAAGCTGGCCAGGGTGCTGGTTGAGAAGAATCTTGTTTCCGAGGATAAAATCAGGCATGCCGTCGAGAAGCAGAATAAGTCGGGGGGCAAGCTCAGCGACATCCTTGTAGAGATGAAGCTTATCTCGAAAGACCAGCTTACCTTGATATTGTGCGAGGAATTCCAGTGCCCTTTCATGAGCCTGTCCAGGTATAAAATCAGCCCCGATCTGGCCAAACTTATCCCTAAAAAGATGGCCAAGCAGTACAAGATGGTCCCTGTCTCAAGGATGGGTACCGTACTGACGGTTGCCATGTCTGACCCGCTTGATGTGCTGGCCATTGACAACATCAGGGTGCTTACCGGGTGTGACATAGGGCTTGTCATTGCCCCGGAAAAAGACATAGAAAATGCCATAATGATGACATATGACGGTATGACTCATGAGACGCTGGAGCAGATGGTCGAGGGCATAGGCGATGAAAGCGAAATCAGGCTCAAAGAGGCGGGTAACGAAGGGGGAGAGCAGGCCGATACGCTTAAGATGTCGCCGGACGCGCCCCTTATAAGGGTGACCAATCTGCTTCTCTCCGAGGCGGTGAAAAAGCGGGCCAGCGACATATTGATTGAGCCCGGTGAGGAGGCCCTGAGGGTGAGGTACCGTATTGACGGTGTTCTCGTGGAGGCCAGGAAGGCCGCTAAGAAAATTCACAGTTCTATAGTGTCAAGGCTTAAGGTCATGGCCAATCTTAATATCGCTGAACACAGGCTGCCGCAGGACGGGAGATTTAAGATCAAGATGCATGACCGAGAGGTGGATTTCAGGTTATCCATACTGCCGACCAATATCGGCGAAAAGGCCGCGCTGCGCGTGCTTGATAAGTCACAGGCCATGCTTGACCTGGACACCCTGGGATTTGACTCAGATTCGCTTGAATCCATAAAGCTGATATCCGCAAGGCCGCACGGAATGATACTGGCATGCGGCCCTACAGGCTGCGGTAAGACGACGACGCTCTATTCAATTCTGAAACATGTCGATTCCCCCGAGAAAAATATCGTGACTGTCGAGGATCCCGTGGAATACCAGCTCAAGGGGATCAACCAGGTGTCGGTTAAGCCGGATATCGGCCTCACATTTTCAGGTTCGCTGCGTTCAATACTCAGGCAGGATCCGGACGTCATAATGATCGGCGAGATCAGGGATTTCGAGACAGTGGATATCGCCATTAAGGCGGCGCTTACGGGTCATCTTGTTTTGAGCACTCTTCATACTACCACGGCGAGCGGCTCCATCGTCAGGCTTATCAATATGGGCGTTGAGCCGTTTCTTATTTCGTCAAGCCTGTTGGTTATTATAGCGCAGCGGCTGGTGCGGCGTATTTGCCCTAGATGCAAGAAGGCGGTTACCCCCGACAAGCGCACTGCGGAAGCGCTGGGTATACAGCCGGGTTCGACCGTATATCGCGGCGAGGGCTGCGCCAATTGTCAAAACACGGGCTACAGGGGACGATTGGGGATAGCCGAGGTGCTGGTGATGAGTTCTGCCATAAAAGATATGGTGCTGGGCAGGGTGCAGGAGCATGAGCTGCGCGAGGCGGCGAAAAAAGAGGGCATGAAATCGCTCAGAGAAGGGGCATTGAAGAAGCTGCTGGCGGGGGATACTTCTGTTGATGAGGTCTTGAGGGTTACGGTAGGGGATCAGGATATCGGGGCATAGCTTTTATGGAGTTGAAATGGCAAAATCGCTGAAAGAAAGACTTATAGAAACCCTCAGAGAATCCAAGCTTATATCAGGCGAAAACCTGGATAAAGCGATTAAACTTCACGAGAAAAAAGGCGGGTCTCTCGGAAGGATACTTGTGGGGGAAAACCTGATAAGCCACAGGGACCTGCTGGTGCTTTTGAGCCAGCAGCTTAACATACCTCCGATCAATCTTTCAAAATACAGGGTAGAGGATGATGTCATAAGGCTTGTGCCCGAGAAAATAGCGAAACAGTATAAGCTCCTGCCGATATCGAAGCTGGGCAACACGATTACCGTAGCCATGTCGGACCCCACCGATATACTGGCGATCGACGACATAAAGGCCATTACAAAACACAATATAGATGTGGTTATCGCCGCGGAGTCCGATCTTGCCGAGGCCGTTGCCGTCCACTACAGAAAGGGCGCTGATGACGACATATCCGAAATGATCAGGGAAAGTGAGACAGCGGATGAGATAGAGGTTGTGGATGAAGATGACAATATAGATGTCAGCGAGATAACCATTGAGAGCAAGAAAGCGCCTGTGGTAAAACTTGTGGGCATGATACTCAATGAGGCGCTGTCCAGCCGCGCTAGCGATATCCATATCGAGCCTGAGGAGAACGAACTGAGGATAAGGTACCGCATTGACGGTAATCTCAAGGAGGCCCTGACCGTGCCCAAGACCCACCAAAACGCGATCCTCGCGCGCCTTAAAATCATGTCAACGCTCGATATAACCGAGAACCGCCTTCCTCAGGACGGCAGATTCAAGATAAGTTTCAGGGACAGGGACGTGGATTTCCGCGTTTCGGTGCTGCCGGTTACGTTCGGGAACAAAATAGTGCTGAGGGCGCTGGACAGATCCAGCCTGGGCATAGGCCTTGAGAATCTGGGATATCTCCCCGAGCCGCTTGCGGATTTCAAAAAGGCCATACAGCGCCCTTACGGCATGATTCTCATAACAGGCCCTACGGGAAGCGGTAAATCAACGACCCTCTATTCGATACTGAATCAGATTAATACCGCTGATAAGAACATAATCACCATAGAAGACCCTGTTGAATATCAGCTGGGAGGTATCACGCAGATACAGGCGAATCAGGAGATAGGGCTAACATTCGCTACGGGGCTTAAGTCTGTGCTGCGGCAGAGCCCGGATATCGTAATGGTGGGAGAGATAAGGGATTCTGAAACCGCCGATATAGCGATTAAGGCATCGTTAACAGGCCAGCTTGTACTGAGCACACTGCATACCAATGACGCGCCCAGCGCCGTGACGCGGCTTATGGATATGGGGGTTGAGCCGTTTCTTATCGCGTCCAGCGTGGTGATGACGGCGGGACAGAGATTACTGCGTAAAATTTGCCCGCACTGCAGGGAAGAATGCAAGATTCCGGGAAGCGTTTTCGAGAGGGTGGGCGTGGATTTGCGGAAATACAGCGTAGCAGGCAAAACATTCTACAGGGGAAAAGGATGTAAAAAATGCAACCAGACCGGATATTACGGGCGCATGGGGACGCTGGAAACATTTTTTGTGGATGATGCGATACGTGATCTCATTATGAAAAGGGCGTCCTCTGATCAGATAAAGAGGTGCGCGGTGTCAAAGGGCATGTTAACGCTCCGGGAGAACGCGTTCAGGAAGTTTGTCATGGGCCTCACTACGCTGGAGGAGGTCCTGAGGGTGACTTCCGAGGAATAGCGCGTTTCACCGGGCTGAGGAGGGTATGTGGCGAAATTCAAGTACACGGCAAAAGATCCCGGGGGCAAGACGATAAAGGGAGACGTTGAGGCGACGGATGAGAAAAACGCCGTAGTGACGCTCAGGGCGAATAGCCTCGTGATATTATCGATTACCGAAGTGAAACCCAGGTCCAAGTTTACGCTTCCGAGTTTCGGGTCCGGGCCCAAAAGGGTCAGTGTCGATGATGTCGTGATATTTGCCAGGCAGCTCGCGACGGTAGTCGAAGCGGGTGTCCCGCTCGTGAACGCGCTCGATATAATCGGCGAGCAGATCGATAAGCCGGACATACGGGCCCGTGTGTTAAGGATAAGAGACGACGTTGAGGCCGGGCTTTCGCTGTCAGAGGCTATTTCCAAAGATAAAAGCTTCTTTTCCTCGTTTTTCGTAAATATGGTAAAGGCGGGCGAGGCGTCGGGCACGCTCGACGAGATACTTGACAGGCTTTCAGTCTACCTCGAGAAAAGCAATGACCTTCAGAAAAAGGTAAAAAGCGCGCTGATCTACCCGGCTGTCATAACCGGGATGGCCGTGACCATCACCCTGGTGCTTATC
>JBDRBZ010000047.1:0-5190 GCA_043822175.1 Candidatus Omnitrophota bacterium | reverse complement strand
GGCAATGATATCGAATTGCTCATCTTTATTCAGCAGTTGTGCGGCCTGGCAGACCATACCTATATCTATGTCATCTATAACTGACAAAACGACTCCATTATTTACCATCTGGTTAATTATGCCGCTCATCCTGACTGCCTCTTCGGAAGTTATCGGCCTTGGCATGCCATTCGCGCCCGTAACGCTGATCTTTTGATACAGATCTTCTGCTGTCGTTTTGGTCCTTGCGGCTACTTCGTTTACATCTTTGACGGTCATCCGGAGCTTGTCCGTATTTTTCCCGAATATAACAGCCACAGGAACGAGTTGATTTGCATACCTGGCGGCGACATCTACAACTTCCTGTAATGCTTTTGCCTCACTTAAGGACCGTGGAGATTTTTTATCACCTTCGGCGGCGCTTCTTCTTGCTGCAATATCTAAGCTAAGACCTGTCAACTCTTTTAACAGCCCTGCCTTACCCGGCAACTTTCCATCAAAATCCGTCAATGCCTTCCGGAGAGCGGCTACGGTATTTTCCATGCTATTTCTTAACTGTATGTCTCCACTGAATCCTTTACTCCCCTCGACCACTTCCTGATAACTGCTTTCACCGCGGACTTCTCTCTCTTTAGCAAAATAATACTCCATAAATTTCAGCTGTACTTCCAGTCCGCTTCTTTCGCCCACTCTCGCTATCACCTTGTCCCGCAAAAATTGTGACGCGGTTTGTATATAGACCTGTCCTTCGGCGCGAGCATCCATATATCTCTGCACCAGGCCAAGCTTAGCTTCATATAGCTCTTGTCCGGTGACGCCGCTTGATTCCAATTTTGATATCTCAGCTATCTCATTCTTTAAGAATGGGCTATCCTTTACCAGGCTTATGATCTCTTTGGCCTGGCCGTCCGTCCAACCCCTTTCGGCAACAACAATATACTCGCCATACTGGCCTCCCCTGCTTGGCCTGCCTTTGCCTTGAAGTATGAGGGATTCGGCAAGTTTACCGCCTGTCATGAGGACAAGGTTGGTGCTCCAATCTACGCCGAGAAGAGAGATCCTGTTAGTAACGGATATCTGGCCTTTGAATCCGCCTTTTGCTAAAAATTCAACGGCGCCCTCCGCGACCGGATTTACCTCAATATCAATTTTTCTGCGCGCGAATTCTGCTTTTAACGCTGTCACCATCGCGCTGCTGTTATCAAACGCGATAGTTATTCTAACGTCGTTACCAAGGCCCTGCTCCACCTTATTCGCCGCCGTCCGCGCAATCGCTTCCATCTCTCCTTCGCCTTTATTTGTCAGGATGATCTGCATATCAACGCCGCCCTTAAAGCCTAACGTTGTCAGATCAAATCCCCACTGGCTAAGAATTGCCTTGCCGGGCGGAGTGCCGCTCACAGCCAGGATCTTATTATATCTGGACAGGATGGTAAATAAGCCCTCTCCTGACGATGTTTTCGATTGCTCCGCGGCATTATACAGGTTCTTGCCTTCTAATCCGGCCCGGTGCCCGGCGCCCAATATGAAGTATATGTCCTGGAACTGCCTGCTATATTCTGTCTGTCCTGTTGATTCACTTATGGGCCTGACGCCTTTTTTACCGGAAAGATCGACCTCAACACTACCTTTTTCGTAGGCTCTCATACCTGAGAGAATTGATTCGGCCGCGGAAATATCAACGCCGAGTTTTTTTAGCTCCAGCTTTCCTGCTTCGGTAAAGACAATTTGAGTCTGCTGGGGGTCGCTCCATCCTTGCGTGCGCCGCGGGTCAGACAGCATCTTTTCATTGAGCACGACTTCGCCCGAACCATCGATGGCCAAAAACTCATTGCCCTGTAATTGTTCCAATGTCTCTCTGTATTTCGCCCGATCCGGCTCAGATATCCTTTCGGCCTTACCCGCTATTATCAAGTCCATAACGTTCTTCATATAGAGGTGCGCCTCATCGATTATGAGGTGAGTCTGCTCCATCCTTTCGCCCAAGGCTCTTAGCACGACTTCACGGCCGCCTTTAGCGCCGCTAGTGGTAGCCTGCTGTTTTAAGAAGAGTGATTTTTGGGTATAAACTAATACCGGTGTATCCTTTAGGGTCTTCGCCAGAACTTCCGGTTTCAAGTCTCTTGTGTTATATTTATCGACCAACTCGTCAAGATTTGCGATCGTGCCTGTCTTCATGCTGAGAACGCCCTTATTTCCTCTACCGCCGATAGACATCTCAAGCACTTCTTTATTCGTAAACGTCCCTTTCTTGGTCGTTATCTCCTGGGTAAAGAACTGCTTCACTAATAACTCGTTAGGCAAGAATATATCGCATCGCATGCCCATAGAGGCCATAAGCTTTGCTATAACTATATTCGCAATGGTCTTACCGGCGGCGGTAGGATTCTCAATAAATAATTTGCTGGGATCCTTCCCCGATGAATATACTTCGACAAGGAAGGTTTTAATGGTATCAAGTTGTCCTGGACGTAATATTATACCGAATTTACTGTTTAATCCCTCCAATACGCCAACGAGATTATCGCCCAATGTTAGTCCATTAGCTCCGCGGGTCTTTAATAACTTCGGATCCATGCCTAAAATCGCGGCAACTTCACTGCTATTCTTAGCCCCCGATAATCTTGTACTTATTCCGTCTGCTACCATATTTCCCAATGCCTGCACCAGTAACCTGCCTTGTCCTGAAGCTACCTTGATGCCTAATTTTTTCGCGACACCGGTTCCCAGCTGCTCAGCTAATCCATTCTGTCCTGTCTCGACATCTCTGGCGGGCCCGCTCACATACTCATTAAGCTTTAGTCCCTCGTTAACCCTGCTATCAACCGCAGCGCGTATATTCGGATCTTGCTTATACGCACTTTCAAGAATATCTCTCGTCGCTTCCCTTGCAAAATGGGTGGCCGTCTCTCTTGAAAGCCCTTGCCCTCCTTCGCTCTCCGGCCTCATTAGTTTTGTTATAGCCGGCTCCAGCACCTGCTCGGATTCGATAGCCCAGGCCTGCTTGAGTGTCTTTATGCCTGCATCGTCACGCCAGCCCGGATCCAGCTCGTCCCTCGCGCTATTCCTTACGCCTTCGGGTGATTTATTTTCATTGACCCCCTTCTGGCCTCTCATTAACACGTCCGCCTGCCAGTTTCCGTCCTGGATGCTGCGGGATATTGTTACCTGATCCAACATTACAACCACGGGATCCGTTACGGGCTTGCCCTGAGCACTCAGCACTGCTTTGCCATCTACACCTATTTTTGGCGCTTCGAATTTTCCGTAGCCCATTTCAACCTTCAATTGATTCTCGCCAACGGTGATCGCCGCCCCTGATTCAATGCTAACCTCTCTCACATCAGCGCCGTCTCTAATTTGCAGTGCCCAATCTTTACCGGAAGTCCCCTGGCCGTCAAGAAGCTGGATACTGCTATTCTCAAATCGAACCTTTCCTTCGCTGATATTGTTGGTTTGTATCTCCTTTCCGCCGATCTTTACGAAAGCGCTCCCTTCAGTCAGTATGCCCTCTCCCGACAAGCGCTCCTCTTTGCCCTGCAGAGTATCCATTTCCACTACCGTTGCCGATGAAACTTTAATACTGTCCGATACCCCGTACTCTCTCAATAATTGCGTTTTGGCCTCGTTCATCGTCATGCGCTTAAACTGTACGCCCACATTCTCAAATCCGGGCGTAAACATCAGCATCTTTTCCGCCGGGGCCGCCTCTGGCTTAGTTTCTAAAATTTGGTTCTGTTTGTCTGATGCGATCGTATTTCTTAAGGCGCGACCGCCATAGGGCGTCGGAATAAAGAAGAGCGATAAGAATGCTATTTGCTGGGACCAATATTGCGCCTTATCGCCACTGACACCAAACGCCCTAAGCAATCCATAGGACATTTTCTCGGCTGCAAATATGGTGGTAGCAATGAATGCCGCCCCATCAAAAGCTGTAAGTAGCCTTCCGGATGTCGGCCTGGCTGCCTGCGCTATAGCTCCCTGCACAGCCATAGTCCTGGGCGCGTTCCCAGCTATAATTTTTTTAGCCAAAGCCTGGAACTCTTCACTACCTAACTTTCTATTCAGCACTTTGGCGCTATTGACTAAGTTGCTTATAGAATGCTTCGACGCAAACGCTTCTATGAACGCCGCAGCCCTTGAGCCCTCGCCAAAAACCTTGCTCCAAACTTTCGTAGTTACCTGGCCAAACGCTAAAAGCGGTATCAGCCACACCGCCATTTTGGCGAATTCAAACGGTGAAGTTAAATACATCCGCGCTATATCTGCCAAAGGCGTGACAGACTGGCCTGTTATGCCCTGCCAGGCGCTCTGGAAGATAACATTAAGAGATGTAAATATTGGAGCTACCTTTGCAAAGCCCAATATTGCTTTAAATGTTACTAACTGTTCCCCTGCTTTTGACAAACTTATCAGCGTAGTCACACTGCCCTGTAACCAAACAAGAGGTGCGCCTAAGATAGCTTTCCACCCTGTAACCGCCGTGCCTTTTTTCGCCCAATCTGTAACGGCGGTAATAGAGCCAAGCCATCTGCCGGCTATCCTGCTTCCGTAACCTATCGCTCCGCCTAAAGCCATGCCCGTAATAAAAGACTTCAGAGCATCTTCCCCGGACAAGAATTTGCTTGTATTGACTATGGATATCGCCTGGTTACTCGCCATAAAAGTAAATCCGGATATCAGCATCTCACTTATCACGGGCGCCACGCTGAGAGCGCTTATGCCATATCCGATGACTACCGTTGATACGGCTATGCCTACAAGCTCGATAGCATTACCGTAAGTGAACTTTCCTATCAGCGAGACGTTTAGCTTGCTATTCTCATTGACCTTATAGGCATCGCCTATACCGGCCAATCCGAGCGAAAGCCCTCTCAATAATGCGGTTAAACCGTTGGCAACTTCGAAGACAACATTACCAATACCGGAGGCCTGAGCCCACGCGGCCATATCTTCCATTAATTTATGGCCGGCCGTGTATTGGTAGCCAAGCGCGGTGTTTTCCTTCACATTGCCATCGGCATCGATATAGCCGTTGGACGCACGATATTGAGCTATTGATGTGATCCCGCCCATTATGACTCCGGCTATCGCGCCCACTGCGAATCCTATCGCCGCTCCGGGAAGTGCGCCAAGGCCACCGAACCATGCGCCTATACCCGCACCCATTATCGCTCCCGCACCGGCAAAAGTACCGACATTTGCTCGTAT
>JBDRBZ010000046.1:0-10007 GCA_043822175.1 Candidatus Omnitrophota bacterium | reverse complement strand
CCCATTTCCGCGCCTCGTCCGCGAATACACGCAGCTTGCCGATGTCCATGTCCTCGTCATTCTCAAGGGACCTGCGTATATCCATATTGAGAATAAATTCAAGGACGTGCGAAAAATATCTCGGGACAGGCACGCTGAGCGGCTCCACCGCCTGCATCATCGGATAATGGCTTTCATATATCTGCCTGAAAGAAGCCTCTATGTTCTTTAGCGGCGCCTCGAATATTTCGGTCAATATATCACGCTGGCTGTCCCTGAAAAGATGCCAGAGGGAATAGTTGTGCTCCCTGAAATGCCTGTCCATGAGGCGCACTATGCCGGGGATATCCCCCCTGTCGAAGGCCTTCGACACCTCAAGCTTCATGCTTTCAAAGGCCCTGTCTCCCTGATATTCCCTCGCCCCGCCGATAAGGTTCTGGTCGCCCATGTGCATGACGACAAAACTCGTGCAGTTTTCCTCGGACGTTATATCGGACCTGACCCGGATAGACCCCATGGCCAGCTTTCGCTTCCCCATTACCTTTTTCTCATACTGCAGTTTAAAGGCCGTATAGGCGTCTATCCTGGCCTCATCCGGATAATCCTTGAAAAGCGACGATACCGCGTAATGCGCCCCGACCCTCACAAGATCGATCACCCCGGGTCTCACCAGGAGCTCATACACCCTGGCTCCCGAACCGAATGACTCGACGTTACTCGGGGCCTCGGCAAGCATTTTTACGAACCTGTCCTCAAGCGGCGCCCCTGACACTTCCCGGACAAGCTGCATAACACGCGCGGCATACCTCAACACCTGCGTGGCCTCTATGCCTGAAATATCGTCGAAAAACCAGGCGCAGCTTGTGTACATGAGCATGGCCGCGCGCTGAATCTCAAGAAGCTTAAGCGCCTCTATCCTATCCTCGCCTTTCAATTTTCTGCCCGAGATCTTTTCCAGAAACGAGTCAACATTCGCTTCGGACCTGTCCATCACCACCTGTATATACCCGTCCCGGGCCTTCCACGGGTCCCCGGCAAAGCGCTTCATGCGCTCCTCGAAAACAGCCGCCGCGTTATCCCTCAGCCAATCCATGGCATGCCTGAGCGGCGCGCGCCATTTCTGGTTCCAGCCTTCATGCCCCCCTATCATGCACCCGCAATCGTTCTTCCAGCGCTCGACGCCGTGGGCGCAGCTCCATGAGGAATTTTCCACGATGCGCACTTCATGCGTCGGGGGATGCTTCTCGAGAAATTCCCCGTAAATCGTGATGCGGCCAAGTTTTTCCTTTTCAATGAAATAAAGGCAGTACGCAAGCGCCATATCGCCGAAACGGTGGTGGTGCCCGAACGTCTCCCCGTCCGCGGCGATATGCTCTATCTCGGCCGTGTCATCGTCCCTGAACAGCGAAGTCATCCTCCTGGCAAACGCCACGCCCGAGCCGAGCACGTTGCCGAAAGCCACATCATGGGCCACAGGCCCGTCGTAAAAAAAGAGGACGATGCTCCTCCCTGACGGCAGGACGCACCTGTAGGCCATCTTGGGATCGATGGAGCCCGGGGCCAGCTCTGTCCATTCCCCGCCGCCTATGGGCCTTACATGGCCGGCCTGGTGCGGGGCGAGTATCGTAAACAATATCCCGTTTTCGGCCAGCGCCTCCAGCGTAGCGGTATCGACGGCTGTCTCAGGCAGCCACATGCCCTCCGGTTTCCGTATAAACCGCCTTTCAAAATCATATATGCCCCACAAGACCTGCGTCCTTTTATCCCGCGCGCTGGCAAGCGGCATGATCATGTGGTTGTACGCCTGCGCAATCGCCGGGCCGTGCCCTGAAAAATGCGTGTTCATCCCGACCCGGTCAGCCTCAAGGACGGCGTTGTAGACATCCGGGTCATGCTGCGCCAGCCACGACAGAAGCGTGGGCCCGAAATTAAAACTCATCCTTGAATAATTGTTGACGATATCCACGATCTTCCGGTCAGCGCTTAAGATGCGGCTTGTCGCGTTCGGCGCGTAACACTCGGCCGTAACCCGCGCGTTCCAGTCATGGTACGGGTACGCCGAATCCTGGAGCTCGACGTATTCAAGCCAGGGGTTTTCCCTGGGCGGCTGGTAAAAATGCCCGTGTATCGTGATATACTTATTCATCCGCCTTCTCTTGTTTTTTGCCCTGCTTCTCTGTTTTTCCGGGAAGGTCCGTCCTGCCCGTTACGTTTCTGAAAACCATGACCGCAAGCGGCGGCAACGTTATTGACACGGAGAAATCCATACCGTCGGCAGACAGCTCCACGGCCTTTACGCTGCCGTAATTACCCTGGCCGCTGCCGCCGTACATCTCAGAGTCGCTGTTAAGCGCCTCTTCCCAAACGCCTTCCGACGGCACACCCACCCGGTAGGCGTGCTTGAGGATGGGCGTAAAATTGCATACCACGAGGAGCGTCTCTTTCGCGCCCTTGGCCTTTCGCAGGAAACTTATCACGCTGTTCTCCCAATCGCCGCAGTTCACCCACCGGAACCCGTCAAACTCGAAATCCAGCTCGTACGCCGCAGGCGTTTCCCTGTAAAATCTATTGAGGTCCTTCACCCACCTGTGTATGAACTTGTGGTTGGGAAACTCCAGCAGGTGCCAGTCAACGCTGCGCTCATGGTACCACTCGTTCCACTGACCGAATTCGGCGCCCATAAAAAGGAGTTTCTTGCCCGGATGCATGAACATGTACCCGTAAAGGAGCCGGAGGTTGGCGAACTTCTGCCAGTCGTCTCCGGGCATCTTGTGCAGAAGAGAGCCCTTGCCGTAAACAACCTCGTCGTGTGACAGCGGCAGGACAAAATTCTCGTAAAAGGCGTACCAGATGCTGAACGTAAGCTGATTGTGGTGGTACTTCCTGTATACGGGGTCTTTGGACATATAGTCGAGAATATCATGCATCCACCCCATGTTCCATTTCATCCCGAAACCCAGCCCCCCCGAAAACGTCGGGCGGGATACCATTGACCATGAAGTCGACTCCTCGGCCGCTGTCTGAACGTCCGGAAAATTCTTATACACCGCCTCGTTGAACGCCCTCAGGAAGCTTATGGCCTTTATGTTCTCCTTGCCGCCGTACTCGTTGGGTATCCATTCCCCGTCCCTGCGCGCGTAGTCCAGGTAGAGCATCGAGGCCACGGCGTCCACCCGCAGCCCGTCTATGTGATATTTTTCAAGCCAGAAAAGGGCGTTCGACAGGAGGAAGTCCCGCACTTCGTTTCTGCCGTAATTGAAGATATCGCTTTTCCACTCCGGGTGAAATCCCTGGCGGCGGTCAGCGTGTTCGTACAGGTGGGTGCCGTCAAAATAAGAGAGACCGTGGGCGTCCGCCGGAAAATGCGAAGGCACCCAGTCCATTATCACGCCGACGCCATTCTGATGCAGGAAGTCGATCATGTACATGAAATCCTGCGGCGCGCCGTATCTGCTCGTGGGGGGCGTAATACCCGCCGGTCTGGTATCCCCATGACCCGTAAAACGGGTGCTCCATGAGCGGAAGAAACTCCACATGCGTAAAGCCGGTCTCTTTAATGTATTCGGCAAGATACTGCGCCATTTCCCGGTACGTAAGAGGCCTGTTATTTTCCTCGGGCACGCGCCTCCATGAACCGAAATGCACCTCATATATGGATATGGGGCCGGCTAAACCGTTACGCGAGCGCCTGTCCTCCATCCATTTTTCATCGCCCCAGTCGTAGGCAAGATCCCAGACCTTGGAACCCGTAGCCGGCGCCACTTCCCAGAAAAACGCGTACGGGTCGCCTTTGTCAACCCTGTACCCGTTGTACTTTGAGACTATATGGTACTTGTAGCATGCGCCTTTCTCAACGCCCGGCACAAAACACTGCCATATGCCCGAACCGTCCGACCTCATGCTGAGCGGCTGAGCGCCCTTATCCCATCCGTTAAAATCCCCGAAAACAAACACCTCCTGGGCATTCGGCGCCCAGACAGCGAAAAAAGTGCCGCTTATATCGTTCACTGTCACGATATGCGCCCCCAGTTTATTGTACATGCGGTTGTGATTGCCCTCCTTGAAAAGGTGGGAGTCAAATTCACTGATCAGGCTTACCTCTTCGCCGATCTTTTCCTGATCGTTTGTATCTTTTGCCAATTCGGGCCTCCTTTCACAACTCCGGCGCTATCGGACGCTGTCCAGAATATGCTCAATACCTTTCAGCGGTATCTCGACCCACGCGGGCCTGTTATTAAGCTCATATGCCACTTCATATACGGCTTTCTCGAGCAGAAAAGTCTGCAGCAACACCTCTATGTCTTCCTTGTTTTTCGGCAAAAGCCCTGTCTTCTCTACCGTAGAGAGATATGACCTCAGGAATACACCGCTTGTATAGGCATACCACAATTCGGCCCAGTGCTCGAGTGAACGGATGTTGTCCTTGTTAACGGACATGCGCAGGATAAGCGTGCCGTACGCCGCGTAATGAAACGACCTGATAATGCCGGCCACGTCCTTTAGCGGCGATCTTTTAAGTTTCCGCTCACTGACGGTCCTGGCAGGCTCGCCCTCAAAATCTATTATAACAAAATCCTTACCCGTAAAAAGAACCTGGCCCAGGTGATAATCCCCGTGTATCCTTATCTTGACGGCCGCTATTTTTTTATTGAGCACCCTCTGCAGCATCTTCATGATCTCATGCTTGGACTTCAGTATCCTCTTGGCATCCTTCCTGATCTCGGGGGCAAGGCCGCCTATGCTTTTCTCCAGTATGTCCATTGTCCTGTAGGCGAGACTCTGCATGGACTGGTATAACGACCTCTGGTAGAGCGCCGAAAATGGCTCTGCCCTGAACTGCTCCCCCGGCAGCGCGGCCATACTTATGTGCAGCTCGCCGGTGCGTTTCCCCAGAAGCGACATCATGTCAAGGAACATGCCGCCGATCAGGTCCGTCATCTGGGCTGGCATGTTACCGTTATCAGTCTCGAATATAGAAGGGCACTCAAGAAATATCTTCTCATACTCATCTTTTCTGGGGATCACGCTTTCATAATAGCGTGTGGCAGAATCAAGGGCATACGTCCAGGCATCGCTTACGTTCTCCACAAACTGCTGCAGCATGGCCACTGTCCGCTGCTCTTCCCCGCGACGGCTGTATTCCACGGCGCCCAGGAAATCGGGTATCCTGCTGAACCCGTTATTTTCCGCCAGCGCCCTCGTTATCTCGAGCTCGGGATTAACGCCCTCGTCAAGGCGCCTGTAAAGCTTAAATATCATGTCCCTGCCGAACACCACCGACGTGTTTGACTGCTCGCTTTTCACAGGATGGGAGGCCAGCGGCCCGGTAAGGGAAGCCAGGGTTTTTTTCAGGTGCGGCCCGGATATCGCCAGCAATACACCCGAGTCGCATTTTATCTTTTTCCTCCTGCTTATCGCCTGGAGCATCTCGTTCCTGAAATCGGCGTCGAGCACGGCGTCGTATATGATACCTTCTCCGTCGTCCAGTTTGACATGGGCGATCACGCCCCTCGGGGATTCCTCGACGATCTTTCCTGACCGGTCAGCGGGGCAGAACGATACCGGCAGCATGTACCGTTCCGGCGTGCCGTCCCGGTAGAATATCTCAAGCATGAGTATATAGCTCAAGCCCCCATCTGTCACGACCGCAGCCACATCCATTATCTCCATGGCCCTTACGGACCTGGATTTTGACCCGAACCATCTTGATTTTCTGAGAAAGCCCGGCAGTATGTTTTCTTCGAAAAACTTCTTCCGCTTGACGGCGAAGAAATCATCCCATGTCCCGCCCGGGCTGAACTGCGGGATAAACGCCTCCCCTGCAGCGCCGGCTGTCTCCTTCTGCTTTTCCAGAAGCAGCCAGTAGTGGTTGTGCGGCCCGAGCATCAGGACGTAAGGCCTCTTCCTGATGACGGGAAACCTGTTGCGGCTGAACACCTCTTCAGGGACATATCCGCTGAAGCCCGACAGGTCGAGCTGTACCACCTGCGTAAATCTTGAGAGGTTCACGACTATAAGCATGATCTCATCCCCGTCCCGGCGGATAAACGAGAGCGTTTTTGAATTATTCGACGAGACGAACTCCAGGCTGCCCCGGCCCATGCTCCTGAAACGCTTGCGCATCGCGATCACCCTTTTCATCCACCAGAGGAAAGAGGAAAGATTTCTTTCCTGGTTCTCGACGTTAACCGCCTCGTAATGATATTCCGGGTCAATGATCACGGGCAGATAAAGGCTGTGCGGATTGGCCCTGGAAAATCCGGCGTTCCTGTCGCCCGTCCACTGCATGGGGGTCCTTACGCCGTTCCTGTCGCCAAGGTAATAATTGTCGCCCATGCCTATCTCGTCGCCGTAATAGATAACCGGCGTGCCGGGCAGTGAGAAGAGGAGGATGTTCATCAGCTCTATTCTTTTTCTGTTATTCATGAGAAGCGGCGCCAGGCGCCTGCGGATGCCTATGTTTATCTTGGCGCGCGGGTCGCGGGCGTACATGCGGTACATGTAATCCCTTTCCTCGTCGGTAACCATCTCGAGCGTCAGCTCGTCGTGGTTCCGCAGGAAAGTCGACCACTGGCACGTTTCCGGTATGGATGGGGTTATGCGCAGGATATCCAGTATCGGGAAGCTGTCCTCCATCTGGATCGACATAAACATCCTGGGCATGAGCGGAAAATGGAACGCCATGTGGCTTTCGTCGCCGTCGCCGAAATACGCGACAGCGTCCTCGGGCCACTGGTTGGCCTCGGCCAGTAGCATCCTGTTCTTAAACCTCGAGTCGACATGCGCCCTCAGTTTTTTGAGAAAGGCGTGCGTCTCGGGCAGGTTCTCGCAGTTGGTGTTCTCTCGCTCAAAAAGATAGGGCACCGCGTCTATCCGCATACCGTCAACCCCTATCGACAGCCAGAAGTCTATGACCTTGAGCATGGCTTTCTGAACGGCCGGGTTGTCATAGTTCAGGTCGGGCTGATGGGAATAGAACCTGTGCCAGTAGTAGGCCTGGGCCACGGGATCCCACGTCCAGTTCGAGGCCTCAAAATCCTTGAAAATGATCCTCGCGTCCTTGTACCTGTCCGGCGTCGTGCTCCAGACATAAAAATTTCTCATGCTGGATCCGGGGCGGGCCTGCCTTGATTTCTGGAACCACGGGTGCTCGCCGGAGGTATGGTTTAATACAAGCTCGGTTATCACCCTCAGCCCGCTCGAGTGCGCGGCCTTTAAGAACTCGTGAAAGTCCTTAAGCGTGCCGTAATCTTTATGCACCGAGAAATAATCGGCGATATCATACCCGTCATCCTTAAGCGGGGACGGGTAAAAAGGCAGGAGCCATATCGTATTGACCCCGAGCCTCTCGAGATAATCCAGCTTTTGCGTAAGCCCCCGGAAATCCCCTATGCCGTCGCCGTTCGAATCCGCGAATGCCCTGACATGGACCTCGTAAATAACCGCGTCCTTGTACCACAGAGGATTGTCTTCCAGCTTCATTCCTTTCATATCACCTGTTACCTCTTGTCATTTAAGGGTTTTGCTTACAAGAAAAACATGAGCCGCGGTAATGGATGGATTCAGTTCCACGTAATTTTTCTCGCCCTGCCAGACATATTTATTGTCGTTAAGCAGATCGTGCACCATAAACGCCCCGTACGGCTCTATGCCCAGCTCGCTTATGGGGAGTTTGACCCATCCGGACTGGGTGTAAAGAGGGTCCATATTGACTACCGCGAGAATCACGTTAGACACATCGGGTGTCGTCTTGAGGTACGCGAAAATATAGTCATTGTCAGTCTCGCAGAGCCTGAAATTGTTCGTGGCCTGAAGCGACGCGTTCGCTCTCCTTATCCTGTTTAATTTTTCGATGATTTTCCGTATGTTACCGGCGCCGTTCCTGTCCCAATGCCTTACCTCGTATTTCTCCGAATCCAGGTACTCCTCCTTACCGGGCAGGGCCTCGGTCACGCACAGCTCATAAGACGGTCCGAAAATGCCGTAATTTGAGGAAAGCGTGGCCGCGAGTATGACCCGAACCGCAAACATGGGCCTGGCGCCGCGCTGTAGATACTCCATAAGTATATCCGGCGTATTGGGCCAGAAATTGGGCCGGAAATATTCCCGGCAGGCCCCGTGGGTAAGTTCGGTCATGTATTCCGCGATCTCGGCTTTTGTGCTGCGCCAGGTGAAATATGTGTATGATTGGGTAAATCCTGTCTTGGCAAGGCAGTTCATGATCTTTGGCCTGGTAAAGGCCTCTGAAAGGAAAATGACATCAGGGTGGTCCCTCCTCATTTCAGCGAACAGCCATTCCCAAAAAAGAAACGGCTTCGTATGCGGGTTATCAACCCTGAAAATCCTGACGCCCGCCTCGATCCAGAACAACACTATGCTTTTAAGCTCGTCCCAGAGCGCCTTCCAGTCGCGCGTCTCGAAATTGAACGGTACAATGTCCTCGTATTTTTTAGGAGGGTTTTCGGCGTACTGTATGGTCCCGTCCGGCCTTTTCCTGAACCATTCGGGGTGCGCTTTGACATAGGGATGATCCGGTGAACATTGATATGCCAGGTCAAGCGCTACCTCGATGCCGTGTTTAGCCGCTTCCTGCACAAGGCGCTTAAAATCGCTCATTGTGCCGAGAAACGGGTCTATGCTCTTATGCCCGCCTGTTTCCGAACCTATGGCCCAGGGGCTGCCGACATCTCCGGGCCCGCATTTAGGGGCGTTATTCTTTCCTTTTCTGTTGGCTGTGCCTATGGGATGTATGGGCGGCAGATAAAGCACGTCAAAACCGAGTTTCGCTATATCCGGAAGCAGCCGCTCGCAATCCTTAAGCGTGCCTGCGCGTTTCGGATCCGGGCTCGCAGACCTCGGGAACAATTCATACCACGCGCTGAAAACCGCTTTTTTCCTGTCCACCCACACGCGCAGTTCCTTCGGATACATGGTGGCCGCGGATCTGTCGGGATATGAGGCCATGATTTCGGAGAGTTCGAGGTTCAGAGCGGTTTCCATCCCGACCGAAACCGCCTCGCATGTCCTGAGTATCCTTGAAAACCCTTTCAGCCTGTCCGCATCGGCCCTCTGGGCCTGTCCGGCGGCTCCGTCTATGTAATCGGCGCCTATGACAAAATCCGCCCGCACATTCTGTCCTGCGGCGTGTTTTTTCTCAAGATCTTTTTTCCATGTCGCGAAGAAATCCACCACGCCGAGCACCGAATAATGGTACGTGCTTTCTTCGGTTATCGTGAAAACACCCTCCCATACGTCATTTCCCAGCGGCCGCATAGGCACCTCGCGCCATTTACCGTGATCGCCGCCCCTGAAACAGAGGAACACGGAGATCTCGTCATGACCGTCGCTGAACACATCCGCGCGGACCACGACATTCTCACCCGTAACGCGTTTAACGGGATACCTGCCGTAGTCGAGTTCCGGATGCACGTTTTCTATGACTATCCTCTTCCTGCCGTCATGCATGCGCGTTTTACCTCTTCTGTGAATGGCTTAAAACAGAGTGTTTTACCTTCCATATGTCATCGGCGTACTGCGCCACTGTCCTGTCGCTCGAGAATCTGCCTGACCTGGCCACGTTCAGAATGGATTTTTCGGTCCACTTTTTCCTGTCGCTATAAAGCCTGCTGACGTTTTCCTGCATGGCGAGGTACGCGTCAAAATCAGCGGCCACGAAAAATCTGTCGGCATTCTCTATGCTGTCCCATATGGGGTCAAATATTCCGGGCTCGGCCGTGGAGAAAAAATTATTCTTGATAAGGCGCATGATCTCGGACAGCACCGGCGACCTCTCGATAAACTCGCGCGGGTTATAGCTGCCCGCCATGTTTTTCAGCTCTTCCACCCGGCGGCCGAAAACGAAGATGTTATCTTCGCCGACTGCCTCGGCTATCTCGATATTGGCGCCGTCATAGGTCCCTATGGTCAAAGCGCCGTTCATCATGAACTTCATGCAGCCCGTGCCCGAGGCCTCTGTGCCGGCGGTGGATATCTGCTCGGACAGGTCGCTGGCCGGGAATATTTTTTCC
>JBDRBZ010000045.1:0-2456 GCA_043822175.1 Candidatus Omnitrophota bacterium | reverse complement strand
TTTTAGGCAAAATATACCGGTTCACGACGAACCATCCGATAACGATAATTAGTAAAATCCATCCTTCGTCCATAGTGTTTCCCTGTGTCCTTTTCCGTTAGAATTTTAAGATGAGGGGATAAATCATACCCGTATCAATTGTTTTAAGCTGTAGGCGCAGCTCTTTGGCCTTTTTAGCTTCGCCGGGGAAAAATATGAACCCGTGGGCAATCTCGCGGGGCTTAACCGCCCGCCTTTCCAGGGATCTGGCTTTCAGGTCATCCCGGATTTGATAGCGCGCTTCGTTATCGGTCAAACCCTGCGCGCCACCCATAGTGAGACCGGCCGCTGCGCCGATGGCCGCCCCTTTCCCGGCTGCGCTGCCCACGTTTGTGCCCGTAACAATACCGATAGCCGCGCCTATGATGCCGCCCGCGACGCCGGCTAGCATGCCGGATTTGGCGCCCTCCGGCACGACATTTCCCAACTCCGTCTTTTTGTTTATCCTGTCGTAGGCAAGGCTCGTTTCGAGAATGGGCCAGAGGTTATTGGCTTCATCCACCAGGAAGGTTTGTGCCGGCATAATTTCCAACGAATGAGTGCCTTGGTTGTCAAAGATGACCTGAATGGGGAGAATACCGGCGCCGCGGATGTCAAAGCCGAAAGCAGCGCCCGCTTCATCGTTGTCGTCGTAGGCCTTAGCAGCGATGGTAGCCTCAGCAGCTTCTGTTGCGTTAGGATAGGCGGCCGGAAGTTGGAAAGGAACCACCTGTCTTTCGTATTTTGTACAGGCCGAAATCGCAACCAACAAAAAAATCGCTATCAAGCGCATCCATTTCATTCGTCTCATTTTATTTCTCCTCTTCTGACCAAACTGGAAATGCCGGATCGTAATCACTCAGCTTACGGCGGCCAAGTTAAAAGCAGCCTTGCTCATATCTGCCCACCTTAATATTTAGTTTCCCCGTTAGTATAATCAACAGGCCATGGGATGTCAACGGATTGTACTGGGCGAAAGGCACTAATGGCGGGCAACGAACGAACAAAAAAATATTATAGCCTATAACTTATAATGTGTGAAATACATTATTTCTTGGATTTTTTAAGCCTTCTATCAGCTACCATGCGTTGAAGTCTATTTTTATAGCCATGATACTCTCAGTTACCACCTTCTCTGCGGCATCTCTCTGAAGCAGAGTATGCGCGTAATCATCATTTACTTTTAAAATGGTCCCCATCGGGTTTCCACGCCATTCATGCTTCAGCCTTACCAACTCCATTACGCTCTTCCTTTCTTCTGGCCCCCCTTATCCTTTATTTGAGGGTCTTAACAATATCGAGTAAGTTCCTTGAGATTAACCAATGCTCAGTATCAGGAGCTATTCTATCTTTTCCGACAAAGTCAACGTCTCGCGCTTAAGAGGCGTGGAAACGTAGGCCAGGTTTATTTCTATCTTGCCAAGGGCTTTTTCTTTCATAGCCGCCCTCGGGATAGTTGCGTTTATGGACCCTGCGACAGTTTCTTCAGGCTTTATGATATCTGTATAATACACAAATAGTTGCCTGTCAAATTATTTCTATATAAATGATTTGTATAGTAATTAATAATATGTTAAGGGGCAGCCCTATTGACTAGTTAGGGGGTGTTATGGGCAGAAAAGCCGTGGTTATTGCCGAAATAATTGATGATATCAGAAGGGTTTTCCATGTCGTCAACGAACAGTCAAAAAAGGCCAAACGCGAAACCGGCCTCACCGGACCTCAGTTATGGGCCATCAAAATGATCGGTGACCTGTCTCCGGTCAGGGTATCCGATCTGGCCGCTAAAATGTATCTTCACGCTGCCACAGTTGTGGGGATTCTTAACCGCCTTGAATTAATGGGTCTTATCAAAAGGATGCGCACTATTGAAGACAGGCGCGTCGTAAAAATAGAGCTGACGGATGCGGGCAATGAGATAGTGGCAAAGGCGCCGCAGGTCGCACAGGGTTTGCTTGTATCAGGGCTGGAGGTTCTGCCGCTCCAGAAACTACAAGATATATCTGCCTGCCTGGAAGAACTGGTGCATATACTCGGGGCGCAGGAACTTCCCCCACTATTGATCCTTTCTCCGGTAATCAATATGAGCGAAATGAAAGCGAGTGAACTACCCCGCCGCAAGCAGCGAGGTATCAAACCACGTTAGTCAATCTATTCGCCCCAAGGGGCGGGGAATTTACCCGGAGTGATTAAAAAACTCTGCCTACGCCTGCGAAGACAGGGGCATGAGCATCAAAGAACTGGTTGTCGCGATAGTGCCATTACCCGCCGGTTGGTTTGACCATGGCTGGCGGCTTGAAGAATTGTCGCAATCCAATGATTATTTGCACTGGCGTCTATGATAGTAACGCATAATCCGTCGCTACCGCCATCTGGCCAAGATTTACCTGTATTACTTCAAAAACGCCCCGCCATGCCGAAATCCAGCATCCAATCCC
>JBDRBZ010000044.1:0-9273 GCA_043822175.1 Candidatus Omnitrophota bacterium | reverse complement strand
CGCCTGCATTTCATCCTGAAACATCGGCAGGACATAGTCGCCCAAACACACATCGGTAAGTTGATCGTACAAAGCACTGTCATAGTATGTATCATTGTTGAGCACCGCGGCCATCGTCCTGGCGCGCGCACCCTGAGCTGCCTGGCGCGCCTCTACCTCCCCGGTAAAAAACGCGTTAAACTGCCTGTGCTGCCACTCATGAACGCGGTTCTCCACATTATCATAACCTTCAACCGCGTTCTGAACTAATAATAATCCGGCAAATTGCCCTTGCTGCATATTGACATTATGCTCTCTCAGATATACCCCGTAATGGGCTTTGAATTGTTCAATATCTTTATCATCAATGTCAGGGCCGCCTCCCCTAATCCTAATCATAAAACGACCGTATGATCGATAATCCATAACCACACATACCGTATCCTGTAATGAAACCAATTTAAAGGCATCGGGTATGAATCCGATATTCAGCACATTCATCAGAAAATCACTTACCTCCTTCCTTTTCTCCGGATCAGGGATGTTAAGTATGCTGCTTTTCGTGATAAGTTTTCCTTCTATTATGCCCGCATGCCCTGCCAATCGCATAAGCTCCTTTACTTTCCGGTTTTCCCTGAAATACCTTAAGACAGCCTCTTTCATGTTGGCCCTGGCCACGGGGGACAGTTTTTCATAGTCCGCGCTGAACCGGCCCATAATATCATCGTATGAGGCGTCTGCGTTAGATATTATATATCCCTTTACTTTTACAGTTAAATCCGCGATTTCCATCCTTGAGCGCACAAAAGCATCTTCCGCGTCTTCCCTGGCCTCACTGATGTTTGGTGAAGTCCAGCCGGCGGTTTCTGTCCCATAAACAAAATACAGATAATCCCGAAAGGCCGATAAAAGGCGGTTTATGTCATCCTCCTGTCCGGCAGTCAGCGCGTAATTTTCCACGATACCCACAACCGCACGTTCGACAACGCCTGTAACGCTACTCCATGAGGGTCTGAGAAGCATTGTCCGGCGAACAGCCCCCCCCATCGCAGTTATCCTTTCAAGCATGTCTGACAAAACATTTACATTGCTTCCGGACCCCGCGCCACCTGCATTCCGCAATAATTCACACTGTGCGGTTATGCGCTCCGCGTATATATCCACCACATCACCGGGGTCGATCTGCGCGAGCATATCCGCGAACTCCGGAACGAAAACAGCGCGTTCCTTCAGAAAGCCGACAAATGGCTGAGCCTCCGGTTTAATTTTATAGTCATGTATAATGCATGCCCTGATCAGGTCGTTATCCGCGTATTTCAGCAAAAGCCCAATACGCTTTCTTATTATGCCTACATCACGCCCATCTTTTACCCGCGAAAACATTTCAACCAGCCTAAATATGTTATCCATGAATTTTTCCGCGAATCTCCCGGGTTCCAATGCAGAGTACACTTTTACCGCTGATTCCTCAATAGGCACGACATCGAGAGAAGAGTTATATATCTTCTCTTCTACGATATCCAGCAATGCCGCCTTTTTATCGGGATTAGCGTCTATGTACAACCCCAACGCCCCTTTCTGCGCCATGTCCGCCAGCGCAGTCAGTGCCTGGTACTGCAAAGCGTCCCTGTAGCCCGTATCCACGCCGTCGTATACTACTCGGGTATCGGTAACAATCTCTACGATAAATGATGTACCTGTATCACCGGGCATAATACGGCAAATATCTATCATGTTTTTTGTTACGCCAAGAGGGCCGTGCAGCAGCATAAACACTTTAAACTGTCCGAGTAAATCCCCTGCAACCTCGGTATGATCTTCAAAGTATTTCTCCAACCTTCCGGATACAGCCAATGATTTCAGCGCATCCACGGCCTTCCGCATCACCTCCTGGGAAGATGCACTCGCCGCCTTGCCGATTATAAATGATATGCTTTTATCATCCGCAGCCCGCGCCAACCTGTCGATAGCCAACTGTTTACCCAGGCTGCCCTGCGTGTCATACTCTGACACTATCAGGTCCGAAACCGCGCCTGTCGCGCATAATACAAGAAGGGATCGTACAAACGGATTGTTTCCGGCATAATGAGCGCCGAAGGCGTAAAGTGTTTCCCGCAGACCGGGATTTCCATCGAGAACTTTATTCACAATATCATGTTTGGAATATGCCTGTATATAACCGAGATTCGACATAACGGTTACTTTTTCCTCATACGGATGCGGCTCACCCAAAAATTCTATCATATATCTGACATCACTCTCATCGATGACATACTGACATACATTTATGACACTGCTTGCGGATAACTTACCAAAACTCTTTCCTGCTAACATACTCCTGGCCGACTGCCTAACACCTGAAAAATCCGCTATTTGCGCCAGTCTCCTCCACATACGGCCGTTCAATCCAACTCCGGATGCATCTGCCCCCGCCTGAGGCTGCGCCATAAACAATAAGTCCATCACCATCCTGCTGAAACGCGGTTTGAGCGTGTGATTCGAGGTAGTATCAAAAACCTTTTTTAGAATATTAGATTGAGCGGACAGATTTGCAAATAATGTAAAAACAGTCTTGAGAAACAGGGCCGGATCTCCGGCATGCTGCAGGCGGTCGACATTCCACTCGATCATGCCTACAATAAAATCTACACCTTTTTCATCATCGGCCTCGTCTTTGTTACGGAGCCCTTTTTGCGTTAATCTCGCGGCACACATGGCCGCTTCGCTTTTCGCCGCATCAACTCCTATCGGCTTAAGCACTAACTTATCCAAAACCGCGCGAAGGGTTTCGGCTTCAGCCGCATTTTTCATGATTCCTGAAGCGAATATATTATACAGATCGTCAAAAATTAGCCCGACCGATTCAGGTTTGGATTCAAGCTTCTCACGGCTGAATGACGTTCTGAGATGTTCGTATGCAACCCGGCCTTTGACGCTGTCTTTAAGCAGTACATTATTAACCAACTCATCTATCCCTGACGCTATTTCCGCCCTCTGTTCCGGCGCGCTTTCTGATCCATAACGGCCCAGAAGAATATTTATTTTATCAATAGGCCCGGCTTCGGCCATTACGACTTCCTGCTCCATTTCTGACGCCCGCGCTTTTATTTCGATTGCCACCTCGAGGACTTCAAGCGGCGTCCTTACGCCCCCCTCTACTTCGGCGAAAACACGCGCCAACCGTTCATACTCAGCGGTTAACCGGCCAAGTTCATGGTCTTCAGCCAGTACGACAGCCTGGGCCAGCATGTCCTTGTACTTATTTTCGAGATATTGGCGGTATCGGCGGGCCGGCTCTGCATTGGCAGGGTCGGTGACACTACCCGCGCCGCGCCCGGTTTCACCATATCGTCCTATATCTTGCCTGACAAAACTATCGATTATTGCCTGAGCCTGTTCCGTAGCCACCCGTCTTTCATTGCTTATATCCGGTCCTTTAATGCCGCCCACGGCATCCGCGTCAGGCTCTGATTCCTCCCCTCCGACTACTCCCTTCTGAAACACGAGACTTAACGCGTCCACAAGCACATTCGCGACAATATGCGCTGTCGTGCCGAATATATACGAAAGCATGAAAATGACCGCAGGCGATGACAGGCCGAACAGAGGCCCGAAAGCGAACGGCAGCATACCGCAGACAGCGATACCGAACGGCACCGCTATTTTCTCGAAAAGCGTCCGCCTTGCCGATAATACCGCTTTTTGAGCCAGATCCCTGACATCTTCAGAAAAATTTGTGCTGGCGGCAATATATTCTAATACATCGTATGAGAGCCTTCTGGTTATTGCATCCCCGTCTGCCATAACATTAAGTAACGCGAGAATTGTATCCGACGTAGCAAGATTGGGGACATGCCCAAGAAAGGATTTCAGGGCCTCTGCCGCTGTTTCCCGCATAAGCATGTCGCTGTATTCAAACCCTCCCCTAAGCCTGTGGATAAGCTGGTTGACCCGAGGCGCGACATCCGGCGGACCGCTGAAATACGTCGTCATCTCCGGCATGAGCGATTGTTCACCGGTCAATCTAAGATCAGGATCTATATGGCTCTTGGCTGTGCCGATAATTTTTGTTAACTCGCGGGCGGCGGCTTCCCCTTCTAGCCCCAGTATCGCGCGCGCCTGATCAGCACTTAGCCGTTCCAACGGCTCCAGTATAGGAAAATATGACATTTCAACCCCTAAAATCCCGTTTACATTACCTGCCGCAGCGCCGGCGCGGAACCCGGACGCTTCACGCACGCGCATATCGTTTTCATAAAGCTTAGCTATTACCGCCGCTGTAAGCCCGCGAAAATCCACATCCCCGCGGTATCTTACGACAAAACGGTTTACCCTATCCGCCAGGCCCTGCCCCGCCGCCATTACAGTAACATCACCGCGCTCATTAAGCACAATCTCGTACGGCCCTTGACTGCCTTCACGGCCAATAACCTCGCCTATCCTGGGCATTGTATCGGCCCCCCGGTGTATACGCACACGCCCCTGACTGAAGCCTGACCGGGCGGCAAGTTCAGCCCCATCCGAATCACCTCTCTTAATGGCCCGCATCTCATCATCGCTTGGCACGTAGAGATCGTTAATCAAGAAGAAATCTTGAGAATATTCGCCTTTTATGCCGGATACAGCATCCCCTGATATCCCGTAACTTTCGCACAAATCTTTGAGTCGTGATATTTTTTCGAGCGCCGGCCTCGTCAGGCCCACATGAACCATGAACACGCCGCTTGATCCGCCTCCTATCCTGACAGGCCCCTTAATCATGACGACATCCTTAGGGTCTATCCCTTCCTGTCCTGCCAGAAGCTCTTTCGCCCTCACCGCGCTGTACGGCGCGTAATTCTGAAACGCGTGCCGCATCACAAAAATAAGTTCTGCCACGGCATAAGCAGCATAACCCGCGACAGCGCCAAACAAGACCCCCACGGCCACACCGGCAAGCACCTTAGCCGAATTCTCTATAAACGGGATAAGGAAGTTTTCGACATTGGGCGTTCCGCTGATGCCGACGCGATTCAGCGCGCGCGCCACGAAGTTCAGCACCCCTTTGCTAAGCCTTCGCGCTATGGCGCGCTTTTTCAGATCGCTGCGATCTGATGCCGATCGAATAACCGTAGTGTTATGTTCACTGAGATGCGTAAACATTACAACATCACCGTTTACCACTATCGCGAGATGTTGCCGTGAAATCTGTCTGTAGTCGCGCGCACTAAGATTGCCTGACGCAACCAGAGCTTTCAACTCAATTTGGCCTACCCAGCAGCGTTCCATATCATCACGCAAGTCGGTTTCATGGCTCTCTCTGCCGATAATATTTTCCCGGGTTATACCGCCACTGCTTTCGCCCATAGTCGCCACATCCATTTCATAGATACTGCCCCGGGTTTGACTGTACCTGAGGTATGACAGGACAAATCGTCCGTCCTTCCTTTGGAATAGAAACGGGGTCCCGGCGATTTCAATTTCAGCGGCCGCGTCACCCTCAAACCGGTATATCACAGGCCTATTTGCACCGAGGTGCTTTTCTCCGGCATCCTGAATCAACGGAGCCTTATATTCACGGGCAGCATGCGCGGGCGCGCCTCCAACTTTCTCTTTTAGCTTTATAGCTATCCGTATAGCACCTGATGGCGTTTTATCCATTTGGGCCCGGCCGTCTTGCATTGCCTCTTCTTCCTCGCGCCTTTTTTGTGCCAATAGCCTCATAAGGTCATCTAAGCTGTTATCGGCTGCAAGTCTTAACCCTAAGCGGGCAGCATTCTGCACATAATCAGGCATCGCCTCCAACCCCATTTCCCGCATAATAATTTCTCCATGTTCACGCAGCGCCTGCCCTTCCGGGGTCGCTTCCAGCAATCTATGCATCTCATTCTCTTCAGGGCGGGAGTTCAGGTACGACTCCTTCAGCCCATCCACTATTTCAACCATGAACGCATCAAGATCCCTCACCAACTCTTCATAATAATCCTGTAATCGCTTACGCTTCTGCGCCATATCCCGCAATTCATCTTCCCATTTTCCCGCATCGCCGGGCCGTGCAGCTTTTCCCGCGATACCATCAGGGTTATAAAGTGATAGCTGAAAGTCCACAGTTTCGCGTCCCCTCCTTAACCGCAGATCAGAAGCAGGGTAGATATCTCCCCACATTGGATCTACCCTCCATTCATCTCCACCGTACTCGAACCCGACCCACGCATGTTTGTCCTCCTCCCGGACAACAATACCGCGCTTCAGGGTTGCCCTGATCCCGGCATCATTGAGCATATACTTCAGTATCCCGGCCATATGCCGGCATGCCGCGTACCTTTTCCCTGCCGGCACACCGTAAGGATTGTCATCCGGCTGTACGGCAATGATCGAGCCTATTTTCATCCGCTGGGGCAGCTCTTTCTTCCTCACCATATTAACCATCTTCCTCACGTACATAATCGCTAATCCGCTGGTATCGATCTGCGACCTCATGTATTCCACGAGAAATTTAACCTTGTCATACACGGTAAAATCACGCCCCGCCTTGCCGGCCGAGCGCTCAGCGTCCCTTAGCTTTTCCTGTGCCGTACGTCTAAACATATAGAACTCATAATCCACTTTTCTTCTCTCACCCTCTGATAAATTATCCATTCGCTCCCTAACACCCGGGGCATTGATATTGTCTATGGTAAATACCGGGATTTCTCTTTGTTTCTCCCAAGGCAATTTTTCGTGCCCCTTAGGCGCAAAGTAGAAAGGATCCGGCAGGTTTGCGGGATCGGCGATATAACCATTTTTCGCGACACCCCAGTCCTGGAAATCTTCGCTAAGAAAATTAAGACGCTCGTTGACATCAGCCATTAACTGCTGTTTTAACGCGCCGAACAACTGCCTTACTTCTTTGGCCACAATGTCATAAGAAACCCTGCCCTTACCCGATTCAGCGTTTCTTCTCACAATTTCATCGACCATGTTCCGGATATATTGACGTATATCCGCGCGGTCTCCGCCCGGGACCTGAAGCGCGGCGACAAGAAACTCGATATTATCCGCAAAAAGCACCCCCTTGCCCAGCTTCACCCCGAAATATCCCAGCACATCGACAAGTATATTCCCGAATATATGCGCGCCGAGTCCTATCGCGAACGCGAGCGGCGCAGATACAGGGCTTGAACAAATAATAAACGGTATTAACGCCAGACCGGATATAAGCCCGGGGACCGCTGCCCTCTGGAGGGCGGTCAGATTCTTATTGCCCGGATAAGTGATAAGGTGCAGTCCGATAAACACCGCGCGCAGGCCCGCGTACACAAGCCCGAAACTGCCGAACGGGACTATCCACGCCAGGGCCACTATAGCCAGCTCCTCGAGCAGTGGTAGCATAAAATCTTCGAGCAGATAATTATGGATCAAGCGCGCCCCTGCAGGTGATACATCTTTTCCCAATGCGAGAATGATTTTTTTGACAATGTCCATTGATGTATACCTCTCGGAAAGCAAAAGGCGGTCGTGCACGCCCCACAATACCCCCTTGGACAGCTGCCGCTCTTCCGCCATACGGCGCATTAGAGCCAAATTCTCTTCACTTTTTAATTCCAACGCGACTAGATTCGCGAACGCCTCTATGGCAGCAGGACAACCCCCGAACCCCATAACCTGCAGCACCAATTCCCCGTTACGGGCCAGCGCGCCTTGTATAGACACCTCATAAACCGCGGGCAATTCTTCCGACAAATCAAATGACACCTGATCCGCGGCGCTGTCCACGACTTTGAGCACCTCACCCCCCGGACTGACATAGAGAGTAATACCCTTTTGGTATCTATTATTGAATATCGCTGAAACGAAATCAGAGGGCCCGTTTGCCCGGCGTATATACTCCACAACCCGGCTGACGGCGCGGCCCACCACTGTCCGGGAAATATCCGCGTCATCGTCAGACTCCTGGTATTCCCGTATTTGCGCCTCAAGCTCTCCGATCTGTGCCCCTGCGATCCGGTCCCGCTCAGCCGCGATCTCTTGATCTTTAACCTCCTCATAAGTTTCTTCCCAGAACCGCATTTCACCTCTTACGCCTTGTGTCTCTTTTCTTAAAACAGCGTTCGTATAACCGTCATAACGCTCAAGCTCGGATAGCCCATCATTGACACGGCGTATGAGCCATGCGAGAACACTGTCCCTGTCCCTCAGCGAAATTCCGGCCTGTATCAGTACCGGCCCGCGGGCATCAACGAGAGCATTCAGTTCTCTGGCCTTCTCACTGATTCGCGCTATATCATCGGGCGGCAGGACATCCGAAACATTCTTTCGCGGAACATAATCCTGTCCAAGCCTCTGGGCCAGATAAAACCTGAACCTGTCCCGGTCTAAATCCGACCTTGCCACGATATCTATGGCATCAGAGACAGGATTCATCTGTACTTCCTGATAAAGGTCATAATCCGCTATATACTGGGCAAGCTGGTAGGCATCCAGGCGGTCCTCATCCGCCAGACGGACAAGAGTGTCGATCCTTTCGTTTTTAGTTGCCCCTGAAAGTGCCGGGTCGGCAATGCTAAATATGCCGCCTATAACAAGTAACTCAACAATGACAGCGACAGCATGTGAGATTAAAGGACTCGACCCGGCAAAAAGACTGAGAAGCGGATAGCGCTTGCTGTCACGGCACATCATCTCTCCCATCTCATGCGCGAGCAACGCCTTTAACATGACGCTGTCATTGGTAGTAGCTGCCGTACGCGTAATCGTAAGCGTAATTACAGATTCGCCTCTTCCCCTATCCCACCGGCGGTTGACTACCGCAAGCCGGCCGCCGGAAAGAGTATTGACGATATCAAGCCTGAAGGCGTATCCCAACTCCCTCCTTATACGCTCTCTTGCCATGTTATCCAGTATCACCATCTCTCTTCGCTCGAGTTCCCTCAGGTACTCATGTTCGACCTTTTGTCCGAGTTCTTTTAAGTCATTTTTTCTTTTATCCGCGCTACTAACTACGATTTGCGGAGCCCGCCCCCCTCCTAATTTAACAAGGTCAAGGCCCAACTCATTTGCCTTATCAGAAAGAAAAACATGGGCCCTGTATCTGAGCAGGAGCATCGCATAAAGCCCCACGCCGGCAATCAACAAAGCGCATCCGGCCCCTATGGCAAAATATGAAGACGATCCGATCAGCATCGCGGCGATCCCTGTTGCGCCTGTCACTATAGCCGCATACGGCTTTGGCACGCTCCAGGCGCCGTCAGCCCCTGCCTCACCCGGAGCCGCGGCAGCCGGGGCTTTCTCCATGCCTGCCGCCTGCAGGTCTTCCGATATATCAATCGAGCCCGC
>JBDRBZ010000043.1:0-5519 GCA_043822175.1 Candidatus Omnitrophota bacterium | reverse complement strand
TCCACGCTGTACAGGGGGACGCTCAGCGAAGGCAGGGTAACCGGCATCGGTACGCAGTCGATCAACAAGGATAACCGCGTTTATTACGTTGACCTCATACAGACCAGTTTCAATGTGTTCAAGGGCGACAGCGGCAGCCCTATTTTTGATGAGTCCGGAAAACTGCTCGGCATAGTGGCGGCAAACAGGGTTTCGGTGCACGGCATCACTTATGTGATCCCGTCCAACACGATAGGACAATACGTTTTGGACCTTATCGCGGATACCAAACCGGCCGCCCAATGAGGTTCTGGAAATTTTTTCCCTTGCCTTTATTATTCACTCCCGCTTATAATACCCTGACATCATGAAGATTAAAACAAGGCGTTACTGGCTTTATTACCTTATGCGGGTAGGGGCTTTTATTATGAGGCTCTTTCCCGTAAGGGTTGTGTCCCATTTCGCGCTGCTGTGCGGTTATGCCGGATTTGCCGTAGCCGTGCGGGAGCGGCAGGATACGCTGAAGCACCTGCGGGCCGCTTATCCCGGCGTGCCGTTCGCCGGCCTGTGGAGGATAGGCGCGCGCACTTTCGGCAACATCGGCAGAAATTACGTCGAGTACCTGCTCAATGACAGGCTTAGCAGAAAAAATATCGGCCTCTGGGTAAGGCCTCACGGCCTGGAAAGAATAGACAAAGTCCTGTCACGCGGCAAAGGCATAATCGTGCTTACTGCGCATTTCGGCAACTGGGAGCTCGTAGGGGCTTACATGAGAATCATGGGGTATGAGGGCGCCACGATCGTGAGGAGACTGTATTTTTACAAGTATGAAGAATTCTTAAAGAAAATGCGCGCCGTGCATGACGTCGGGATTATTTACAGGGACGGCTCCCCTAAGGATATGTGAAAACTTCTAAAAAATAATAAAGTGCTCGGCATGCTCGCCGACCAGGACATCGACAGCGTTGACGGCGTATTCGTCGATTTTTTCGGCCTGCCGGCATATACGCCCACTGCGCCCGTAAAAATAGCGATGGCGACAGGCGCGCCGATAGTGCCGTGCTACATGGTCAGGGCCGGGCGCGGGTATGATTATTTTGTGGAAGAGCCAATCTATGCAGAAGATAGTGGCAAAGACAGGGCAGAAGCGATACAATATTATACGCAGGCGTGGACAAAGGTTCTGGAATCGTATATACGCAGGTATCCGGACCAGTGGGCCTGGGTGCATAAAAGGTGGAAGACGACACCGGAAACGGTTAAATATGCGAAGTGATGGTATGAGAAAAACATGGTGCCGGCTGTTTATTATAGTGGCCGCGGCGGTCCTGATGCCGGGCTGCGGCAAAAAAGAAGATTCCGGCCGCGGGGCCTCGATTATCGAGGATGTGATCCGCCCGCATATCGATAACGCGGACAACGGGGATTCTCCGGGCTATAAACAGGAAGTGCAGAGCTTCAGGCTCGAGGGGTTTTCCAGGAACGGCCAGAACCAGTGGTCTGTGCAGGGTAAATTCGCCAACATCGTGGACCCTGATATCTTCCTGAAATCGCTGAAGGGAGCGAGCGTGAGCGAGACCATGTCAGTGCGGATTTCCGCGGACGGCGGGGTGTACAATAAAGACACCAGGTCAGCGACGCTTAACGGCAACGTTGTGGTGACAATGGCCGACGGCGGCAGGGCCCTCATGGAGCACGCGAACTGGGACGCCACCAATGAGATCATAACGACTGACTCCGCGATCCGCATCGAGCACAGCGGCGTTATACTCGAAGGCATCGGCGCGGAGGTAAAGCCGCAGGATGAGTGGGCGATAGTGAAGACCGACGTGAGGATGTGGGATGAGAAGGGAAGGACGATCACCTGCGACGGGCCGCTCGAGGTCGTATACAGGGAAAAGAAGGCCATTCTTAACAACAATGTCGAGATCGACGACCCGCAGGGCAAGATGTATGCGGACAAAGTCATCGCGCATTTTAACCCGGAGACGAGGGAGATCGAAAGGGTCGAGTGGATGGGTAATGTTAAGGCTGTCTATTAAGGGGGCATAATGCATTTGCTCGAAACCGACAATCTCATTAAAGCATACGGCCAGCGGCGTGTTGTGGATAATGTCTGCATAAACGTGAAACGCGGCGAAGTGGTCGGGCTCCTGGGCCCGAACGGGGCCGGCAAGACAACGACATTCTACATGATAACCGGCATTATACATCCTGACCGCGGCAAGATCGTTTTCGACAGGAAAAACATAACAAATATGTCCATGCATCACCGGGCGCGCTCCGGCATCGGCTACCTTTCGCAGGAACCCTCGATTTTCAGGAAGCTGACCGTTGAGGAAAACATAATGGCCATTCTCGAAACGCTGGGTTTCTCGAGGAAGGAACGCAGGCGCCAGCTTTCAAGCCTACTCGAGGAACTCAAGATCGCGCACCTGAGGAAGAGCAAGGCCTATACGCTTTCGGGCGGGGAGCGCCGGAGGCTCGAGATAACCAGGGCGCTTGTCACCAACCCGATGTTTATCCTGCTCGACGAACCTTTCAGCGGCATAGACCCCATAGCGGTGTACGACTGCCAGCAGGTGATAATAGAGCTTAAGGAAAAGGGGCTGGGCGTGCTCCTCACCGACCATAACGTGAGGGAGACGCTTTCCATAACAGACAGGTCGTACATCATGTGCGACGGCAAAGTGCTTATTTCCGGATCCAAAGAGGAGCTTATCAATAACCCCAAGGCGCGCGAGATATATCTCGGCGAGCGCTTTACCATGTGATCCGGCGTGTAGTCGCCGCGCCTTAAACCGCCTGTTCCGGCCGCGCTGCGCGCGTGCGCGCAATTTTCTGTTGCGCATCATGATAGAATAAGTTATACTATTGCCTCAAAGTAAAGCAAGATATATTATCGGATCGCGAAAGGCAGTGTTTTAATGAAATCCAGAGTAAGGACAAACGATAACTGCGAATGTTTCTTCGAGGTCGAAGTCCCTGCCGATGTCGTTGACAGGACCATTAAGGAAGTCTACGATGACATCAGGAAACACGCGAAAATTCCGGGTTTCCGCGTGGGCAACGCCCCGCAGGACCTGCTTGAGAAATACCACGGCGCTGACATGCGCGAAGAGGTGCTGAAACGGCTCATACCGGAATGCTATAACAAGGTGCTTACCGATAAGAAGATAGGACCCGTAAGCTATCCCGAGTTTTCGGACATAGACTTTGCCGGCGGCAGGGGGCTGACTTTCAAGGCAAAGGTTGACGTAAGGCCCGAAATCAGGCTCAAGAAATATAAAGGCATTAAGGTGAAGAGCAAAAAGGCCGAGGTGACGGATGAAGAGGTTCGCTCCGCGCTTGAGCGTTTCCAGGGCATGTCGGCAAAATATACGCCGGTGGCCGAGGCAAGGCCCGTACAGAAGGGAGATTTCGTAATATGCGACATAGAGGCGTTCGTCGATGACAGACCGATCTCCAAGAAGCACGAGGGCATGTGGGTAGAGGCCTCGAAAGAGGCTTCAATGCTCGGGGTCGGGGAAAGCCTGATAGGCGCGAATACAGGCGAGACCAGGGATGTCGACGTTAAACTGCCCGAAACATACCCTGATAAAAAATACGCCGGCAAAGACGCGAAGTTCAAGATTCTTGCCAGGGAGATAAAGCAGAAAGAGCTCCCGGCCCTGGACGATGATTTTGCCAAGGACCTCGGCGAGGAGTCAATGCCGGCGCTTGAGGAAAAGATAAGAGAAGAGCTCCTCGGAAAAAAGAAGGCCAACGAGGAGATCGGGATGAAAAACCAGATCATCGAGCGGCTAATAAGCGATCATAAGATGGCGGTGCCGCCGACCATGCTTAAGAGGCAGTCCGAGGTGCTTATGAAGCGGGTCGGTGAGGACCTGTCCTCAAGGGGCATGGACAAGAAAGCCGTCGAAGATAAGCTGAAAGAGCTCGGGCCTCAGATCGGAGAGGACGCCGCCAATAAGGTCAGGCTGTATTTTATCATCGAGGCGATCGCGGAGAAAGAAGGCATAAAAGTCGGCACGGACGACATTGAAAATAAATATGAATCGGTAGCGCGGCTGGCCCAGCAGGACGTCGAAGCCGTAAAAAAATATTATAAAGATCACGACCTGGCGGACGGGCTCGTCGAGCAGATATGCGAAGAAAAGACGCTCGACTGGCTGCTGGAGCAGGCCGAAAAGCAAGAGGCGTAAGTTACCCAAAAAGCGCTTTCGCGCGCAGACAAAGGGAGGGTTGTATGAGTATATTGGTTCCCATGGTAATCGAGCAGACAGGCAGGACAGAGCGGGCTTATGACATATACTCGAGACTTCTCAAGGACAGGATTATATTCCTGGGCACTCCGATCGACGATAACGTGGCGAATATAGTCATCGCGCAGCTTCTTTTTCTCCAGATGGAAGACGCGGAAAAGGACATCAGCATGTACATAAACACCCCGGGCGGCCATGTGACAAGCGGCCTGGCGGTGTATGACACGATGCAGTTCGTGAAGCCTGACGTGGCAACGTACTGCGTGGGGCAGGCAGCCAGCATGGGCGCGGTCCTTCTGTCCGCGGGCGCCAAGGGTAAACGCTTCGCGCTGCCGCATTCGCGCATCATGATACACCAGCCGTGGGGCGGCGTGCAGGGCCAGGCAAAGGATATCAGCATCCAGGCCAAAGAGATATTGAGAATGAAGGAAAGGATAGAAAATATTCTCGCCGAACATACCGGCCAGAATATCGAAAAGATAAGGACCGATACGGACAGGGATTATTTCATGACGGCTGACGAGTCCGGAGAATACGGTATTGTCGATAAAGTGGTAGCGAGTCTCAAGAAGTAAGGAGAAAAACATGGCCAAACACTATCTGCTTACGCCCGGGCCCACGCCTGTACCCGAGGAAATACAGGCGGAAATGGCTAAACCCATAATCCATCACCGCACGCCCCAGTACAAGGAAATTTTTTCAGAAGCCAGCCGCTTGCTGAAAAAGGTGTTTAAAACCGGCAGGGATGTGATAACCATTACATCGAGCGGTACGGGCGCTATGGAGGCCAGCATAATCAATACCCTTTCGAAGGGGGATACGGCCATAGTGGTGCGCGGCGGGAAGTTTGGCGAGCGTTTTGCCGGCATATGCGAGGCATACGGCGTAAACGTCGTACCTGTAGATATAGCCTGGGGCACTGCCCCTGATCCCGGCCTTATAGATAAGGCGCTTAAGGATAACAAACAGGCCAAGGCCGTGTTCATAAACCAGTGCGAGACGTCTACGGCGACTGTTTACGACGTAAAGGCCATAGCGGCCGTAGTATCGAAAACCCCGGCGATTCTCGTGGTGGACGCCATAAGCGGGCTCGGGGCGGATGAGCTTGAGACGGATGCCTGGGGGGTGGATATAGTGGTCGGCGGCTCACAGAAAGGCCTTATGATACCTCCGGGACTTTCGTTCTGTGCCTTAAGCGAAAAGGCATGGGCCATGGCATCGAAATCAGATCTCCCGAAATTCTACCTGAACCTGAAAAAATATAAGAAATCACTG
>JBDRBZ010000042.1:0-3091 GCA_043822175.1 Candidatus Omnitrophota bacterium | reverse complement strand
CCGCTTAAGGCCTCCGCGGACTGTTACATACCGGTTACGTTTCTTTTACATTTCCGTGACCCATCTTTTTTATAATGTGATATACTTGAATCAGAAAAAACCACTTCCCCTCGTGGTTAGCTGAGAAAGGGATTCACCTCCCCCTAAGGCTTGGCAAAAAACGGTGCCAGT
This sequence comes from Candidatus Omnitrophota bacterium, assembly GCA_043822175.1. Taxonomy (GTDB): domain Bacteria; phylum Omnitrophota; class Gorgyraeia; order JABMRN01; family JABMRN01; genus JBDRBZ01. The sequence goes on along the minus strand of JBDRBZ010000042.1, from coordinate 2,920 downwards.
GATAAACTGGCACCCTTTTTTTTGCCCCCATCAAGTAGTGCTTGACATTATATGGGGATTTTAATATATTGTCTGTATCGCAATCTTGCCCTATTAAAGGTATAATAACATAATATGAACCAAAGGAGCGGAGATGGCTGTCGAAAGCAAAAACATCAGAAATGTCATACTGCTGGGGCATCAGGAGTCCGGCAAGACCTCTATAGTTGAGCAGCTGCTGTTTAACGGGGGGACTATCACAAAAGCGGGAAGTGTCGATACCTCGAACACGGTTTCGGATTATAATGAGGACGAGATAGAACGCAAGATATCGGTCAATTCATCCATATCGAGTTTTACGCATAACGGCATTAAAGTAAACCTGATAGACACGCCGGGCTTCAGTGAATTTGTGGGGGAGGTTATAGGCGGATTGAGGGCCGCGGATGCCGCTGTCCTTGTGGTAAACGCCGTAAGCGGCATACAGATAGGCACGGATACCGTGTACAAACTGATGAAGCAGAAGGGGCTGCCTTTTGCGGTTTTTGTCAACAGGATGGATAAAGATCACGCCGATTTCGCAAAATGCATGGAACAGATAGTCAGGAAATACGGCAAGGGCGCTGTATGCGTCGCCTCCCCTATAGGCAGCCAGGCCTCTTTCAAGGGTGTGGTGAATCTCCTGACCGGGGAGGGTCTCGACAGCCTTGAGGAAGCCGAAAAGGCCAAGACAAAGGCGTTATGCGATTCTTTAAGCGAAAGCGTGGCCGAGTCGGATGACGCGCTGCTTGAGAAATACCTCGAAAAAGGCGAGCTTTCGGCCGATGAGATAAGGTCGGCATACAGACAAGCCGTATTGGGCGGTAAAGTCGTGCCGGTTATTGCCGGTTCTGCCGCGCATAACATCGGTATAAAGGAACTGATGGCTGTTATCGAAAACGCTTTCCCGTCGCCCCTTGACGGGATGCCCGTACAGGCGACAGATCTTTCCAACAATGAAAAAACAGACATCGAGGCGAAAGCGGATGCCTCTTTTGCGGCCCAGATTTTTAAGACCATATCTGACCCGTACCTGGGGCAGATATCCATTATGAAGGTCTTTTCGGGATCCATAACCTCAAATTCAAACGCGCAAAATTCGACGCAGGGCATAAAAGAGAAGGTCGGGCAGCTATTCTTCCTTAACGGCAAAAAAGAAGTCCAGACGGATGCCGTAACCGCAGGGGACATAGGGTGCATGGCCAAGCTGAAAGGCACATTGACCGGGGATACGTTGACGGATGAGAAGCGCCAGGTCTGTTTTGACAAAATAGCGTTTCCCGAACCCGCGATAGCATTTTCCATAAAACCCAAGACGCGTTCCGATGAGGACAAGATCTCCAACGCCCTTCATAAACTTACCGCGGAAGATAATACCTTTACCATTAACCGTGATGCGCAGACAAGGGAGCTTATAGCCAGCGGGATGGGGGATTTTCATCTGAATATCATGATTAACAGACTGAGGAACAGGTACGGCGTGCAGGTGGACATAGGCACCCCCAAAGTCGCCTACAAGGAGACTATCACCGGGCAGGGCGGATCGCAGTACAGGCATAAAAAGCAGTCAGGCGGCGCGGGCCAATTTGCCGAAGTCTGGATGCGGGTGGAGCCGCTTGACAGAGGCGCCGGTTTTGAGTTTGTGGATGAGGTTGTCGGAGGGGCGATACCCGCCCAATTTGTAGCCAGCTGTGAAAAAGGCGTTAGGGCGGCCCTGGATTCGGGTTTCCTGGCGGGGTTCCCCGTGGTAGATGTCAGGGTTATCGTATATGACGGAAAAACCCACCCTGTTGACTCCAAGGACATAGCGTTTCAGATCGCCGCGAGGCACGCGTTCAAAGAGTCATGCCTGAAGGCAAAGCCCGCAATCCTGGAGCCGATAATGGATGTTGATATAATCGTGCCTGAAGAATACATGGGCGACATTACCGGAAGCCTGAATCAGCGCAGGGGCCGGGTCCTCGGCATGGAAGCCGGAGAGGGGATGCAGACGATAAAGGCGCAGGTCCCTCTCGACGAAATGTACAAATACGTGAATGAGCTGAAATCAATCACCGCGGGCAGGGGCGTATACACGATGAAGTATTCTCACTATGAAATGGTCCCGAGCAACATAGTACAGGGGATTATCGCGAACGCCAAGACCGCGAAAGAAGAAGAGACTGAATAAGGAGGAAAAACATGTCCGGTCATTCAAAATGGGCGAGTATAAAGCATAAAAAGGCCGCGACCGACGCGAAGCGCGGCAAAATCTTCACGAAAGTGATAAGGGAGATTACCATTGCGGCACGGCAGGGGGGCGGCAACGTGGATACGAATCCCAGGCTGAGGCTGGCGATACAGAAAGCCAAAGAGGCGAACATGCCGGCCGATAACATGGAACGCGCGTTAAAAAAAGGAACCGGGGAACTGGAAGGCATGACGCTCGAAGAGGTCACATACGAGGGGTACGGACCCGGCGGCATAGCGATCATGGTGATGGTTTTAAGCGATAATAAAAATAGGACCACCAGCGAGGTGCGTAATATATTCGCCAAAAAGGGCGGCAATATGGCCGGGCAGGGGGCTGTGAGCTGGATATTCGAGAAAAAGGGATATTTTGTGGTAAATAAAAATGTCATAGAGGAGGACAAACTTTTCACGATAGCCCTGGATGCCGGGGCAGAGGATGTGCAGTCCGAGGAATCGGCGTATTCCATTACGTGCGCGCCGAATGATTTTGACAACGTAAGGAAAGCGCTTGAGGATGGCGGCGTCAAAATAGAGTTGTCAGAGCTCAACATGATACCCAAGAACTCCATCAAGGTGGCGGGGGATACCGCGCGCAGGGTCATAGAATTGGTGAATGATCTCGAAGATCATGATGACGTGCAGAATGTGTACGCTAACTTTGACATTCCGG
>JBDRBZ010000041.1:0-16515 GCA_043822175.1 Candidatus Omnitrophota bacterium | reverse complement strand
TGAAAAGCGCGTTCGCGCTCGTCGGCATGGGCGCGTATGCCTCTATAATCGTCGATATGCCGGTGACCGCGATCGCGGTTGGCCTGTGCGCATTTTTCGTGGTCCTCAATATAGCGGGCGTTAAAGAGGCAAGCATCGTGCAGCGTATCCTTGTTACGGGCCTTTTGGCGGCACTTTCCTTCTACGTCCTGGCTGGCCTGTCCCATGTGCAGGTTGCCAGGTACTCTCCTTTCATGACGCGGGGCATGGGCGGCGTTTTCGCGACCGCCGGCTTTGTTTTTATCTCCTACGGCGGGCTGACAAAAATTGCCAGTGTGGCAGAGGAAGTGAAAAAGCCGGGGAGAAGCATACCGCTTGCCATGATACTGTCATTAATTTGTGTAACCCTGTTTTACGCGGCCGTGACTTTTATCACGGTGGGGCTGATAGACCCGCGCCTCTTGTCGGCTACAAGCGTGCCTATCTCGGACGGGGCGTACGCCACATGGGGCAGGGCAGGCGCGGTCATTATGGCCGTGGCGGCGATGCTCGCCTTTATTTCCACGGCTAACGCAGGTATTATAGCGGCTTCCAGGTATCCCGTGGCGATGGGTAGGGACAGGATCCTGCCGCATTTTTTCAAGAGGCTGCATCCGAGATTTCATACGCCGAGAAATTCCATAGTGCTTACCGGCGCGGTAATGGCCGTGGCGATAGTTTTTTTAAAACTGGAACTCCTCGTGGAAGTCGCCTCCACCTTTCTCATACTTCTTTATCTGCTTGCGAATGTCTCCGTGATCGTAATGCGCGAGAGCAGGATGCAGAATTATCAGCCCAAATTCAGGTCGCCGCTCTATCCGTGGATGCAGATTGCGGGCGTGATCGCTTCGGTTTTCCTCTTGCTTAAAATGGGCCTTGAAACTTATTGCATAGCCATATTGTTTATCATCTGTGTTTTTACATGGCATATGATATACGTAAGGCCTCACATGAAGAAGGATTTCGCGCTCGTTCATGTTATAACGCGCATAATGGCGAAGGAGTTCAGCTCATCGCATCTCGGCGCCGAGCTTATGGAGATAGTGCGGGAGAGGGACAACATAGTGGAGGACAGGTTCGACAGACTTGTAGGCAAATGCGCCATATTGGACATAGAAGGCGAGATCTCGATGGAAGAATTTTTTAAAACCGCCTCAGGCACTCTTTCCGGTGAACTGGGCGTCAGCGCGCTGTCTGTGTATGACCTCCTCATGGAGCGCGAGAGGGAGACGAGTACCGTGATAAGAAGCGGCCTGGCGATACCGCATATTGTCTTCGAGGGAGAGGGCAAATTCAGCGTGCTCGTGGCGCGCAGCAAGGCCGGTATCTGGTTCCCCCGCGAAAAAGAACGTGTGCACGTCGTGTTCGTGCTGGCCGGGACAAAGGACGAGAGGAACTTCCACCTCCGCGCGCTTGCCGCGATCGCCGAAATCGCCCAGGCCCGCGATTTTGACAAGAGCTGGCTCGGGGCCAGGAATATCGATGAGATAAGAAGCCTAATCCTCCTCGCCGAACGCCGCCGCTTCCACACATAAGCCGACCCCGTCACAAACCAGCCCGGAATTTTAACATTGGCTAATTAAAAAATAATCTCTCAGCGAATGTTAGCTGGGCGGGAGGGAGGGGGCAGTCGCGGGGACGCGAAATTTCCCCGCCGAGGAAATTTCGCTCGGGTTTTTTTCTCGCATATGTTAATAGGGTGACCCGTGGTGCTCGAAAAAAAACGCCCCGCTCCTACCCCCTCCCATCCCGCTGCAACGTTTCGATCAGCAAATCTCTATCTTATAAGCCCCGTAAATTCCTGGCTGGTTCGCTCCTTCATTAGGAATAGTTGTCAGAAGATGCCAACGGTATTCACCCTTCCCCCTACCCGGCTGTCATGTTTTCTCCTGTTAATTTTTGCCTTATACAGCAGCCCAAATTCCGGGATGGTTTGGGACGGAATTATGCGGTTTGCGTTAAGATATAAAAAATCCAGACGCCAGCGGTTGTTTTGATGGTAATATGACGGTAAACTTAAATAGATAGCTGATAATCATGAGGGGAACCACTATGGAGGGTGTTCCTCGCTGATTCGCAAAACGAAAGTTTGGTTATGAAAGACGCTCGAACCAAATTGTCATTTTCGCGAGTGGTGAAAGGACCACGGAAGGTGATTGCAATAATCACCCTGTGGTCCTTTTTGTTTACTGCAGGGGGAGGTGAGGTCGCGTTGGAACTCGCCTGGGCTGCCCGGTCTTCTGACGGACTTTCGAGCGTCAGTCCTTCGGGAACGGGCAGCCCTGCAGTAATCACCCCGCTCAATGTGGCGACATTTGCCCTGCCGGAATATCTGGGCCATGTCAAGGATTCATGGGCCGGGTCTCAAGGGACCCCGGGCGCGGCTGATAGCGCCGATGAAGCCGGGCAGGGTGTGGTAATACATATTCAGGATGCCCATTGTAACTACGGCGCGCAGCAGGCGATCGCCTCGATCATTTCTTACCTTGCGGAACATTACGGCGCGAAGACCATTAACATGGAGGGTGGGCAGGGCTACTATGACCTTGGCCTGTTCACGGATATCGCGGATAAAAAGACACGCGAAAAAGTGGCTGACCGGTTCGTGCGTGAGGGGCTCCTCTCCGGAGCCGAATATTTTGGCGTAAATCATCCGGAAGACGTAACGCTATGGGGCATCGAAGACAGCGGCCTGTACGGAAAAAATCTTGCCGCCTACAGGAAAACCCTCGGGCATAAAGAGGAAATCGACCGGCACCTGAACACGCTCGGCCATATTCTGACCAACCTTAAGTACCACATATATTCGGACGAACTCATGGAATTTGACAGGCGGTTTGTCAGGTACAAGAAACAGGAAATGGCGTTTGACGAATATGCGCGGTATCTGGCCGCGAAGGCGAAATCAAAAGCGATAGACGTAAAGGCGTTCGGCAATTTCTATATTATGGAACAGTGCCAGGATATAGAACGGGATATCGATTTCAGGCGGGCAGAGGCGGAAAGGTTTGAGCTGATAAATGAGCTTGAAGGCATATTGTCTAAGGCAGAGCTCGAAGAGCTTGTCGTGAAAACCGTTGACTTCAAGTCGGGCAGGGGCGCCCCCGGAGAATTCTACCAGTATCTTATGCGAAAGGCGCGTTCGACGCGGATAGACCTCACGAAATACGCCGAGCTCCAGAAATACGTCATGTATATATCGATGTACGGCGCCATAGACCAGACATTGATAATGAGTGAAATCGGTGAGCTTGAGACAGTCATAAAAGCGGATATGTATGAGAATGAGGCGCAGCGTGAGCTCGACAGTCTTTCCATGCGGCTCATCCTGCTTGAGAATCTTTTCAATGCCTGCATGACCAGGGATGACTATGACTATTATCTCGCCAATGAGAATGACTTTGACGCCGAAAATTTTATTTCGTTTATCGAAAGAACCGCGCCGTTATACGGGGTTTCCGCAAAGCCGGATACGGGCATTGAAAACCTTGACGCGTACAGGCGGGGCATGGCGGAATTCTACGACATGTCGCTGGAGAGGGATATGGCGTTTATACGGAACATGAAGAATGACCGGGTAAACATCATGGTTACGGGCGGGTTCCACACCGATAACCTCTCGAGACTTTTCCGCGAAAAAGGCATTTCATATATCTCCATTATACCGGAATTCAGAAATGACGAAGGTTACACTGCCCCGTATTTTGACCTGCTGTCGGGTAAAGAGAACGCGGTGGAAAAGAAAATCGCGGGCGCGCTTTTCTCGTCTCTCGCTATAGCGAGTTTCCTTAACCGCGCAGTGCATAGCGGCATACCCGACGGTGACCGGCAGTGGCTCATATCCCGGCTTTACGGCAGGTGGCTGAAAGAAAAGGCGCTGAGCGAGCTCGGAGAAAGCGCGAAAAAAGGACTTATCATACGCGACGGGGATAACGCCCTTGCCATTGACTGGGCGGGAAATGAGACGGACTTTGCGCAGGCGGCATCTTCCGGAGAATTTATTAACGTCGACGCGGGCGCGATGGCGGCCGGAGGGGCCGGGCTTATCGGCAAATTCTATGATGAAGGCGGCCGTTTAATAGAGGGCGGTATTGATGCCGATAGGGTGGGCGATGGCGGATCGGCCGCGCTTGCGGTTACGCACAAAGGGCGGGAACTCGTGAGCATACCGCTTGTATCGAACGGAAGGCAGACGCGTTCGATAACGAGGGAGGAACTGCTGTCATCTGTCCGAACGCTTGTAAGCGGCGCGGATGTCCTTGCAATGCCCGATATCTTACGGACTGATCTTAATACGATAGTGCAGGCGCTTGAAAAAGAGGATTTTAACGAAGTCGTTGTCATGCCTGATTCTCCTGAGGCAAGAAAAGCCAAGGGTGTGTTCAGCCGGAAGGAAAAACGCGTATATATACATGAGTCGTTGGCGGGAAATCCGCTCCTTTTACTGCATGAGCTTGGGGAAGGGTATCTTTCCGCGACAGGCGGCCTGACTGTGCACACCAAGATGCGCGGACTAGGCAGGGACCTGAGGAAGGCGCTTAATGTTAGCCGCATATTGGGTGCCTATAATGCGGCTGTATATATAAGACCTTCGGGTATCGAAGCAACCGCGGATGCGATAACCGCGCAGCTGATAAACGTCTCTTGCTGGAGATTTTATGATAAGCGTACGATTACGGAAAGTGAGAAGGCCCTGATGCGCCTCAATGTGGTGAATGCGCTTACAAATGACAGTCTGACCGGGGCCATCCCCGAGCGGATCTACATGACAGTGCATAAAGGCATCCAGGACTGGCTCGGGGCTAATGAGGGCGCCTCAGCCCTGATACGGGCGGTTGATTTTCTGGAGCCGGATGAGACAGATGCCGCCAAGCTGGCGGATGACGGAGGCGTTCTCCCTCACGAATGGCCGTCAAACGCTGATCTGGACGTCAAAAAAGACCTGCTCGATGAAATCGAATTAAGGCTAAGGGATGGGAGGATAGGTGAACATGAAACAAACCTCCTGCGCGGCGCGGTCGCGGACAGGGCCAATGAACCTTCCGTGCCGGTGAGGGCCGCGTTATTACTCGCTTTTAGCGGTTCTAAGGAATACGCGGAACGCGAACTCTGGGACATGTTCCTGCATGATGACGGATACCAGTCATCAGAGGACTGTATCATGGCATTAGGGGCGCTTGCGGGCGGTGATGAAAGGACTTTTGAGCCGCTTTATGCCCAAAGGGATCCTGAAGCCGAACTCGGCACGGAAATCACAAGGGATTTGCCTTATATTTTTGCCCGCAGGTTTGAAAACCAGGATCGTGTGAGTCTTTCCGAGGCGGCATCAGACCCAACGCTTGCAAGGATCTTTACAAGACTTAAGAGGCTCGTGCATTACAGATACCTGTCCTGGTGGGGGCTCGGCTATTCTCACGGGGAAAAAATACTGGACAATTTGTGTATAGACAGGTCGGGCACATTCTGGTTTTACAAGCCGTATATGCGGCATGAGCCGAATGCCGCGGAATTAGGCCATAGGGACAGGAATAACCCGTGGCGTGAGCTTGTGGCAAAGCATATCGGAAATAAGCTCGTTAACGTTGACGACATGAGGGTTGTTGATAACGGGCGAGCGCATATAAGAAAGCTTTCGATTTCCTGCGAAGAGGAAGATCTGCCGAACAGGGACATGGTAGAGGCCAACAGCGCGTTTTTGGCTTTTTGCGTATTTTTAAGGAAGTGGGATGAGAGGGGCGATCAGCGAGGTCTTGTCGGCGGTGCATTCGTGGGATATGACCATGACATGGCATTTTCGAGCCGGTTCGTGGGAAAATCAAAATCCGAACACGCCGGAGGTCTGGAGGCGTTCATGGATCTTTTAAGGCAGTCTTTAAAGGTGACGCAGATGAAGGGGGCCGATGCCTTGCGGATGATAGACGGTTTTCGGGTAATTGACCCCGATATTGTCAGAAGGTACGCAGAAACGTTCGCTAGTCTTGATCTTAAAGGACTGCAGAAGAGCATACGGGCAGAAGTGCGTTCACTTGTGGAATCCGGCCAGCTGGATCAGGATGAAGCCCGAAGAGTGCTGCGTTCTGAAATATCAGAATATCTGAAGTTTCTGAGATTGTCGCAGAAGACAGTGGCTGAAGATTGCGAAACGGTCATGACAGAGTTTATCAGTGACGGAATTCTGACGGAACGCGGCCCTGCAGCCTCCGGGGTCCGCACCGTGTCTTCCGGTTTCTTGCGCCGCGTTTCCGGTTCGGGACGCGTCGGCAGGTTCATCGCCGCCGCTCTTGTCTACCTACACGAGGGCGCTCACGCGCTGGCTGACTTTGTAACGAGCGGGACGATCGGCAGTGTTGAAGTCCTGCGCGACCCGGACGGACTTGTAATCGGCGGGATCTACCGTCCGCGCGCGGAAACCTTCAGCCACCCGCTTCCTGTGGCGCTCGCGGCGCCGTTCGCGAGCATGTTATACCTCGCGGCCGCGCTATACGGCATGTCAGGTCTTGTCGCGGCGATTTCAGGCCTGGATCCGATTCTTGCGGTTATTTCGTCGGCAATGTGCTTAATATCGGCCCTGCCGGCCATCGATGGTATCGTCAATATATTCTCCGGAACCGCTGACTCTGATTTACGCGTTGCTTTACGTATTTTGATACACGGGGGTACTCTTAGCCAAGTGCATCATGCTTATATCTTGGATAATATGGAAGCATGGGCGAGAGAACGGCAGGCCGATGTCCAGGCGGAGGCGTCGACCGGGGAAAAGAGAAAGGCCATAGCCGTTCGGGAAACCGCCAATTTCCAGGTGGATACCGGCATGGCCGAACTCTGGTCCGCGCAGAAAATAAAGGGGTATGACCTGGAGCAGTACGTTGAGGCCATGAGGAAAAGTTCAGGCCATTTCGCGACGCATATTGTGAAGAATCATGAAATTAACAGCTTAATACTGAGAAACGGTTTTTTTATTCCTACGCGTATAGGATGGCTTTTAAAACTGCCTAAAGCGATTACCGCTAGCGACCCGTTCGGGAAGTCATATGCGTTGCACACAACAGTTGATGACGTGTATCTGGGTGAGGGGTTAATACATAATCCCGATGATGTGATCACTTTTTTCGGCGCAGTGGAAGCGTTCGGTGAGAGCAAGGCCTTCCCGTATGCGCCCGTGAGGGACGGAAAGCCTGTTATCGACTGGCCGTTGGGCGGCTGGACAAACGACTATTTTAATGACGGCACCCACATGTTTGATTACAACGCTCCCGGGATTTTGCTGATATCAAGGAATTCTAAAAGTAAATTTGAGGCGCAGTTCGCCAAACTTCCCGTATCGCATCGGCCTAAAAGGGTTTTTTATTACGAAGGCAGTGACCCTCAGGCCGGCGCGCGCCAGTTCATGAAAAAATATGGTTTAGTGCCCACAGGAAAACCGCGGATAAGCGCTCCGCTTCGGCCGGTGCGGAATAATGCCTGTAACATGACTGCGGACGACGCCAAGGTTAGCAATAATTCTCCCTGGTTCCGCTTCAATGACGGTACCGGGCTTTACCTGGGCGGACGGGTTGTGCCGTATGATACCTCTGACAGTGTGAAAGAATACGAGGATGCCGAGCGGGCAAAGCATGAAAGGCTGGCGTCGCATATATATAAGGAGTATTTTGAGAACCTGAGGAAGTTCAGTGTGGGCGCTGTTTGGGGCACAGGCGATCCTGGCGCGATGATAACGGCCATGACAGGGAGAGGGCCGGCTGCGGGGTTTCCGCTTTTTGATCACTACAGGTCAGAATTTACCCTCCAGGGAGACATGCTTGTCATTATGCCGAATGACGCTGATTCGGGAAAAGCCGTGCCGCCGGAAAAGCATGTGGCGTATCTTATGACCGATGAACGGGCGGCTGAAGTGAAACAGCGCCTTCAAGTTCTTGCCGGACAAAAAGACTCCACGGGCAAGAAAGCTAAAGAAGCCGCCGCGAAGATAATGACATATGAGGAATTTAACAGGATTATGGATGTCCTGTATCCGGTATTCAGTACACGTGACGATGTTGCGAGAACAGCGGACCAATGGGAAGCATGGGAGAATCGGAGGTTTAGACGGGCTAGAGAAGCTTGCGGGGCGGGGTTGACCCGTGAGTTGTACGATGCTTTGAACAGGGCTTACGGGGACAGGCACTACAGGGACATAGTTTATGATGAGTTTGGTATGGGCACATATGCCGGCGCATCGCCTGACGCCCGGTTTTATGCCATGGACTCGTTTCCGTCAATAGATCATGCAAAGGCCTATAGGGCGGGGCAGAATAAAGGCATGATTGCGCCGAATGTGTGGGGTTATGTGACGGACCGGCTGACAGGCGCGATACTGGCCGCATGGCGTGTTTTGCCGGGCACCGGGTCTCCGCCGGCTCGCGCCGGCTTTTACAGCGCGGTCAAGATATTTGTCGAAGATGTGCTTGCGCCTTTTGTCGAGGAATTTATTCTGTTGGCATTTTTATCTTACGGAGGCATTTGGCACTACATAGCGGCGAGGGCGGTATTTACGATCGCGCACGCGTTCCAGGGGGGCATGCCTGCCGGAGACAAAGTAAAGACGATATTGCTCAGGATGGCGGTGCCCGCGCTTGCCGGCGCGGCCGCGCTTACGATGCTGTATTTCCTGCCTTTAAACGTATTTGCGGTTTTTATTTCAGGATTTTTAGCCCACAGTGTTTTCGGGAATCTGATGATAGACATATTCAAGCTCCGGGTGCCGAAAGGCATGCTTATGGCCGTGTCGGAAGAGGATTTTAATTTACTATACAGCGAGATACAAGAAAAGGGCGGTATCCGCAGGGATCTCACGGCCCGTGAAATGAACCTTGTTTTCAATATGCTGAAAATTTCAGGGTCGTTGAACGGGGATCAGTCGGCCAGGTTAAGGACGGTCATGGATGGTGTCATCGGTGCTAAATTCTCCACGGAAAAACGGCAGGGGGATGTAAGCGAGCGTATCGTGGAATTGATTACGGAGATGGCCCATAGCGGGGAAATAACCGGCATAGATGTTGTTTGCGGTTTTCTGAAAGAGGTCAAAGATATTGACCGGTCCGTTAGCCCGGGCGTTTTTATGAAGCTGGCCAAAGCGTTTAACATAGTCGCCGGGAAAGAGATGCCTGACGGATACGGGTATAATCTTGAGAAGTTAATGGCCCTCCTTGCGGCCCGGCAGGACATCCCGTCGTTACATGACAATATGCTCTCTCTAATCTTTTCACCCGCGATGAACAATACCCGGGGCGGGTATCGCGATCCGTCGACCGACGCGTGGATTATGGGCAGAAATGAATACGCGGGCATAATGCTGGGCAGGCTTATGGCCAATAACGAGGATTTGATAGATTATGTGATTCATGGAGAAAGCGTATTAGTCAACAAAAACGATTATAAGCGGCCGCAGGGCATGGACGGTCCCCGGCGGATGTTTGAGACAATATTAGCGGCGCGGCCCGAGGCGTTAGAGCGGATAAACCGCAAGCTGGCGGAGCAGAAGATTAAAAATGTCGGGGTGGTAATAGCCCTCCTGAGCGGTATCGCGGGATACGCAAGCGGCATTACGGCGGCGCAAATGTGGGCACTGCTGGGGACCGCGCCTCAATGGAACGTTAACAGGGATTACACTATCATCAGGACTAATGGAACCGTTGTGTACGATGAGGGATATGACGTGTCCCAGATAATCTCGAATTTCTCAAAAGTATTACGCGCCCATCCCGAGATCGATGCGCAAGCTCTGGCGGCGCGCATTGTCGGGGCCATGCGGGATACGAAGGACAAGCAAGTGGTGTCTTTCTACGCCATCTTGCTGGGGACATTGGCAAAAACTGTTAACGTCAAATTCTCGCCGAAGGCAATAGAATTCTTCAATGGAACACTGGCGGTGAACAGCTTCCCCCATAGAAGTTCGGTTATGCCCCCCTTGGGGCGGGTATCCACAAACTGCGGCATAGAGCGCTTGTCTGTGCTTGTCGCTATTGAAGAATTGGTCAACGCGGGCATGGACAGGCATAAGGCCGGAATTTTTGTCAGAGACCGGTTGATGAAGAGGTTTAATAATGATCCCAGGGATGCCGCTCGCCTTATACGATGCATTTCAGGCATGGATACGCCGGTATTAGACAGTGCGATGATGAGCGCCATGGACGATGCGGATGATGCTGCCGGCGTATCGAACTCCGGAAAACGCGCTTTTCTGCTTACAATAATGGAAGGCGTTCGCGAGTGCGTTCCTGCACGGTCCGATGATATGAGAGAAAGTTTTGCTGCATGGGACGCGCGCGCAGACGATATTAGAGCGCAACTTTCTCAAGTAGAGAATTTGGAACTGTCAGCCGATGACCTGGCAGATGTACAGGCGATTTTTATTCTTGAAAGTCTGGCGGCGGCCGGGCTGGACAGGGATGAGATCAGCTCATTTTTAGGCCAGAATCCCTCGAATATACGCATAACCGCTTATAGGGCTATGATAGATATGCTCGGAAGTGGGTATATCGAAAGGGCCGCGGCCCAGGGGATGCCGCGGGATAAAGCCGCCCGGATACTTTTCATGGAGATGCCGGTCGCGTATAAGCGGGAAGTCAGGGGCGTTTGTGACGCGGCCTTCCAGATCATCGAGGATGGTTTTGCCGACAGGATGGCCGAATGGGGCATCGGAAAGCAGGAAGCCGTGGAATTCGCTTTTAAGAATATGGGCTTAATCAGTCCGATGGATCGCGACTCAGCCATGAAGTATGAAGAAGTCATGGAATTGCTTGTCGCGGGGGGATATAACCGCGATAAGGCCGGGGAGGTTGTCGCCTTACAGCTTCCGAACGGTATGTTTATCGCGGACTCTCTTATCAGGCAGATATCGCGCGATAGGAACATTACGACGTTGTTGGATAGAGGGGTCATGACGCGGGCAGAGGCCGCGCGGTTATTTTTCATGGACTTGCCCGCTAAATACGGAATATCCAGTTTGCAGGCACCCGGTCTCGTGTACGGCATGTGCTGTGACGGCTCTGTCGATAAAGACCTTGTAATACGCACCCTTTCCGAAGAGATACCGCGGAGATATGCAGAGAAGGCGGCCTCGGTCTTATCGTTCATGTCAGGGGCCGGGCATACCGAAAAAATCAAAGAAGGTGTGCAGGCTATCCGTGAACTCCGTGGAAAAGGAATATTGGAGGCGACGGATGATGATATAAAGCGTTTGGAAAATGATATCGTGAAACTTGTTTTCATCAGAATGCCGATAAAGTATGGGCCGGATACAGCGGCCGCTGTTAACGGCCTGAGGTTCAGCGTCTCTGACGTAGAAGCCCTCGTCGAAAAAGGCATGGACACGAGAGATGCGGTAAGGTTTGCGTTCTTTGATATACCCACGGCGTATGGGGAATACGGTTCAAGTGCTATTGCGGCGCTCCTCAGGGAAAATGTGCCCCCTGTCGATTTCGCGTATTTGACGGGGATTGTAAGAGACCGGATACCCGCGTTGTACGGGATCGAACCGGGTGAGCGCTGGAAAGTATCCGCAGGGAAAATAGGCGCAAGGAACGCGGGCGATGCGGCACTGCTGGCAGCCGATTTGACAATGCTTGGGTTCCCCAGATTCGTGATCGACAAGATCGTGACCCGTGATCTGCCCCGTGTATGCGCAGGCGCGCACTGGCAGGGCCTGAAAACGGTCAGCGGCCCGGATAGTTTCCATACTTTTGTGCGCAGTATGATCGACAAGCACCAAATGCCGCTGACCAAAGCCGTAAAGTGGGCATGGCTGTTATCCGCGAGGATGCCAAATAGCCCGCACAATTGGTGGGCCGTGGTCGATTCTTTAAGCTCAGAGTTTGGCCGAAGTGATATTGACAAGGACCAATGGTTCGCGTATCTGCATTCGCGTGACACTTCCCGCAATATGGATCAGATGGTATTAAACCAGGATCATCAGCCCGTACTCAAAAGGATCGAATCTTTCTGGAAAAACCTTGAGGGATGGGGCGACAACAAGGACCGTTTCCTGAGGCATGTTTTTCTGCAGGTGCCCGGCGACAAAAGCCTTAGCGTAAGCGGCGACGTTAGTCACAGAAGGTTCGTGAAAATCATAGAGAATCTGGAGGGCCTGCCGGGCTGCAGTGACCTGGCGCAGCGGTTTGTCGGGCATATCGTAGAGAATGATGATCCTGAAATTGTCGGGATGATGAGGGAAAGGCTGTCCCGGATGATTGGCGTCCTGGAAGATCAGATAGTGCCGGAAAAGAGAGATGTATTACGCGAGGCCATGAGGGGTATCAGGGCCGGTGACAAGGTTTTCGCCGAAAAATTCCTCGCCAAGTTTAGCGAGGCATATGCCGAAAAGCCGATGCACTGGAGGGAGCGGTTAATGCTGTATGAAAAGATCTTTGATGATCGCGCGTTAAGCGCGTTGGTCAACGAGCTTGTGTCGGACGGCAAGTGCTTCGAGAACTGGAAGCAGTTCGGGCGTCTGGAAGGCATTGTGGCGCTTGTGGATAGCGACGAGATAGGTTTGCCGATAGGCAGGTACAGGAGAAAGGCCGAGGACGAGAGCCTTTCCGCCGAAGAGCGCAGGAAAAATGCGGTTCTCTACGATTATTATAACGGACTATGCCAGCACCCTGCCATGAGTGGATACGGCGCCCTTGCTCTCATGCTTTCCAAGCCCGAAGAATTTCTGGGGCTGTCTGACCGCAATTCGCCCGAAGCCTTTCATGAGATGAAAAAACCATCGAGGCTGCTCGAGGTACCTTATATAGACATCGCGCCGGGCGCGAAAAGCGCGCGTGAGAAAGCGAGCGCGCTTATTGAAGGTCTTATTCTCGGCAAGTTTGACGGGGTGCAGGCTTTACGTGAATTTGATACAGGCTTAACATTTCTGGATATCGCGTTCGCGCTCGATCCCAGGATGAAATCGCTTGAGGGGCGCGCCCTTCTCGACTATATCGCGGACAAAAAATACACCGACGAATTTCTCGAGGTGGCGCGCGGGATAGATCCGGAATTACGGTCAAAGACCGGGGCAGGTCTTCTCGCATACGCGCGAAAATACGCGGGTGAAGAGGATCTGAAGGAAATGCTTTTGGGATACTACAGGGCCGTCTTAGGTGACACCCGGAGGATAGTTCCGGGGCGCGTAAGGCAGACCATAGAAAAGCTGATTGCGCTGATTGAAGGGGAGAGGCAGAGCGGAAAGCGGGTAAGCTTTGAAAAATATGTCGCGCTTACAAAAAATGCGCGGTTCGGGGTGGATGATCTGTTAAAGCACAGGAAACCGAAATACGAATACAGGATCCGCATGGTTCCTAAAAGCGAATACCTTGCCATGTTGACGGGCAATGAGAGCGTAAACTGCATGGCGTTCGGAAGCGGCAAGCTCAATGTATACGTATTTAATCCCAACTCCTCGATACTCGCGCTTACGAGGGAGATACGGGGTCCGGATGGGGACACCCGGGAACGGGTGCTGGCAAGCAGTGTTGTGACCGTTGACAGGAAGATGCCCGTGAACACAGCTGATCTGATGGCGAAGATACTCGGCGCGACCAGAAGAGGCGGCGAGGGATTGGATCTTCACGAAATACTTTCAGGCATGGTTGACCTGCCGCCCGAAGAAGACATGCTTGATCATATTTCCCGGGACGTTGTTTTAGCGGGCGATAATGTGGAGGCAGGCGTAAACGCGAAGCAGAAAAGGGTCAAGGGGTTTAATTTTAATGAAATCGTTCTGCTTGCGTACCTAAATTTCTTCAGTGGTTACATCGCGCAATTTCCGCGGACACGGGGCGGGCGGCTCATCAACCCCGATTACGCGGTTGTGGGAAGCGCGTTTTCAGTGTTTCTCCGGAAGCTGCTCAAGGAAATACCCAACAATTATGCGCAGGCCGCGCCTGTGTCCTATTCTGACAATGTCGGCAAGACGACATTGTTTATGCCGTTGAGGAAAGGCGTCGAAGAGCCGACAGAACCGGCGGATGAGTCACCCCTGCAGGGCATAAGGCCGATAACTTTCGAAGATACCCTTGACGTCGCGTATGTCGAGGGCAAGGCGTTCAGCAACAGGGAGCATTTAAAGAGCAACCTCGTCGGTATAGAAATGGAGCTTATGGCCGCGGCGTATAATGAGGCTCTGCAGGGATGGGAGAGAAAACACCTGAGCCTTGGTTATTACGAAAACGGCAAGCTTACCGGCTACATTCTCGCGTGTGTCGGGACAGATGAGAACGGGGATGAAATTATATACATACCTGACTACGCCGTGTTAAAACCGCACGGTTCGGCCGGCGGGAGGCTGCTTGTCGGTCTGTTCGATTCGATCAGTGAAGTGCAGAGGCTTTTTACGGAGAAATACGGCCCTGATAAAAAAGTTCGCGTCAGGTTTGAAGCGACAACAGGCGGTACAGGCAGTTACACGATGCTCGAGAGGCGCAAGAAGTGGCTGGAGGAGCGGTATGGCTTCCGCATTGAGAAAGATGAAGATTTGGGGGACGGCAGGATGCTTGTGGAGCTGGTGCCGGTAACCCCGCAAGCTCAACGGGTGGTTACGGCCGATAATCTTATAGGTGAACTGTTCCTGAACGGGCAGATGATAAAGGGCGGTATGAGCGCCAGAGAAGAGAGAGGGAAACTTATACTATCCCACGGAGGCGCGGACCTTATGGGTGTGCCGGTGCGCGAGGCGCTTACCGAAGAAAAAGCGCGCGGGTATCTGGATGATATAGAGGCTATCCTTGATGAGCGCGTAAACGATTTAACACCCATGGGAAACGCATTAATGCCTCATATCATATCCGGACTTGCGTCAGTAAAAAGGATTGTGCCGCTTGAAGATCATTATGAAGGAGGAGCTAAGAATGGCCTGCGCGGGAGTGTTATGGGCTTTTTTGAAGCCGGAGACGGAACGCTCTATCTGAATTTCCGTTTACTCGAGAGTTTTGCGGGCGGCAGAGGGGCCGACCTCGGGCCGCAGCTCCTGCACGAGATATGCGAGGGCCTTGTTCCGCGGTCTGCCGTTGACTGGGCGCTCGGGCTCGACGGGGGGCAGGGGGAGGCGCTTCAGGGCATGGGGCATACGGTATTTCGCGGCGTGGGCAAGGACATAAGAGGTCGACTCGAGTCCGAACTTGCAAAATTTCCGGACGGTTTACGCAGCGCCGATGATTTCGAAATTCTCGTAAGTAATATCCGGGCAAATGAGGATATCAGCGCAAAAAGGATCGCAAAGGCCGAACGCGCGCGCAGGCTTGCCGGAGTGACTGAACAGCTGACAGAAGCGGAAAAAGACAAAATAACACTGACAGTCGAAGAGGAAATTCTCATGAGGCGCAATTTCGATTATCTGCTGACACTGCCTGAAGGGAAAAGGGATTGGGCGCGGCTTGCCGAAGGGGTGCAGGACAGCATATTCGGGCGCCGGGTCAACGAGGCCCTGACAGCGAAGATACAGTTGATCAAGCAGTACGCGGCCGCGGCGCAGTTGATCAGGGGCGTGGCCGGCGACTGGCGCAGGGATTGCGTGGATTACATAATAAATCCGTGCGGCGAATATACATGCGCGCAACAGGAAGCCGCGGGCCGCGCGATCAGCAAGGAGTTACAGGGCAAATTCGGGTCAAACACGATTGTCGAAGGATACGTCTATTCCGAGGCAGCGGTCACTGATCAACCCGAAACGGTCAGGCGGTCCATAAGAGAAAAAGTATCCGAAGTTCTAAACTCTATGGACAAAGAAGAAAACAAGGCACGGGATCCCCGCTGCACGCTTTTCGTGCCGGCGGCCCTCTATGCCGGCATGAACAGGCAGGAAATTCTGGATGATATTTTTAAGGGCATGGATGAGAAATATCAGAATTATAAGAGCCGGTTTGTGCCGCAGAAAATCGACAGCATAAGGAGTGACGGCCTTATTGACGAGACCATGCACATCGTCTGGGGCAAGGGCCTGCTGAATTTTGAAAGGCAGAGCATGGTCAGGCCGGAGAGCGAACTTGTCCCGATAGGGGAGAACCTTATGAGGTTTCTCGAGGCCTTTGTCACGAATTTCGACGAACTCGCCCTCAAATACGGTGAAGCCAACCCGATCCTGATACTCAAACACATCATCGACGGCTCCGAAATCCTCCGCATCCGCCGCATCGACTGGGAGAGCATCCGCGAGTGGAAAGCGCATTATGACGAAGTCATGCGGGCGCTGTAGCGAACGGTTATTTTTCACTCCTGTAAATTTTAATCCCTCGCAGAAATCCCAGGGCTTTAGTCCGAGGTTTGATGCCAACGGCTTTGCATTAACTAAACATTGTTACCAATAGCGGGAATAAACAGCCCGGAATGGATGGCATGTCAGTGAGAAATTACTGTTGCAGCCGCTGTGGCGGGGTAGGAGGGGGTAGGAGCGGGGCGTTTACAAATCGCAAAATACAAACGCTAAATACAAGGTCGTGTCTATAGGCAGCGATTAGCGATTTGTAACAGAGCGAGCAA
>JBDRBZ010000040.1:0-2085 GCA_043822175.1 Candidatus Omnitrophota bacterium | reverse complement strand
AAAGAGCGATGGGGAAGCCTATCCACCGCTAATCGTTCCCAAAAAAGGCTACCCCAAGCTTCGACATGAGTTTTTCAACGGTCTCAAGTTAATAAGTTAACTCCGTCCCCTATTCTTACAGAGCGGCTCGGGGGGGGATTACCTTGTATGGCTTGGACGTATGCGGAGCTGTCAAGACAACAGCAATTCGCGCGGATATGAAATGTTGCGGACGATGACTCTGCCCGCGTGGGACGGGCCGGAGTTTATGAAGAGGCCTTTTTTGGCGAGGCCGAAGGTTATGGTCACGTCGCCTTTGACGCACCCGTTTTCCACCATGCCTGTCGTCGCGTCGAGGCCTGACGGCACATCCACGCAAAATACGCGCGCCCTGCGGCGGTTTACGGCGTCGACAACAGTCATCACGGGCTCGGGCAGGGCGCCCGTAAAGCCGGTGCCGAAAATGGCATCAACTACCACACCCGGACCAAACTTGCGCTGCGCGGCCCTGGCTGTTTTCACCGAGTAAATCTCCTCGACCGGAACTTTCATCCTTCCAAGGGGGATCAGATTCATGAGCGCATCAGCTTTCCTGACTTCCTTTATCCTGGAAAACAGCATCACCTTTACCCTCGCGCCCATGCACTTGAGGTGCCGGGCGACAACAAAGCCGTCCCCGCCGTTATTTCCCCGGCCGCAAAGGACCGTGACAGGCCTCCCCGCCAGCCTGCCGTTTGAATATTTAATTATTTCCCCGCAAACGCAAATGCCGGCGTTTTCCATGAGGATAATTGACGGTATGCGGTAAGTGGTTTGAGCGGCAAGATCTATCTTGCGTATGTCTTCCGCGGAAACAGTGCGCATATTTTCAAAAAATTTTTTTACGATACCCTGCTGCCTGTCGCGACTTCCTTTTCAGGGACCAGGAGCGCCAGGTTCGCGCCGTCTTTAGCCGCGAGGATCATGCCGTTCGACTCGATCCCCCTTATTACCGCAGTTTCGAGATTCTTAACGACAATGACGCGCTTGCCTATGAGTTCTTCCTTCGAATAAAACTGCCGTATCCCGGCTACCAGCTGCCTTTTTTCATCCCCGATATCCACAGTAACGACATACAGCTTATCCGCGTTGGGGTGTTCATTGGCCTCGGTAACGGTGCCTGTCACGAGCTCAAGCTTTCTGAAATCATCGATTGTTATCATGGCGGTTACTTACCTTTCTCTTTTGCGGGCGCCTTATCCTGGCCTTTGGGCGCCTTTGCCTGCGCCTGTCCCGGCGCTGCCGCCTGAGCCTCTGTTCCGGCCACGGCCCCTTCCGCGCCCTCGGCCGCTGCCAGTGCCTCCGCGGACTTCTCCTTTTTGATCTTAAACTTGATGATCTTTAACTTTGGAAGTCCGTACACGGACTCAGTCTCATCCCATTCCTCTTTTTCTGCCAGCTTCTTCAGCCTTTCA
This sequence comes from Candidatus Omnitrophota bacterium, assembly GCA_043822175.1. GTDB lineage: Bacteria > Omnitrophota > Gorgyraeia > JABMRN01 > JABMRN01 > JBDRBZ01. Next base: position 652 of record JBDRBZ010000040.1, on the reverse strand, counting down.
TACCTTTTAAGGACCGATCTATAAACTGTTTCTTTCGCCTTTGACCTCAGACTTCTATGCTGTGACATCGTGTTTACCTCCTATTCGCTGTCCTTCCTCCTCAGGAAGCAGCCTTTATATTTCTCTGAGAATAATTTAATGTCCTTCTCCGCGTCTTTCCTGTCCCGGTAAGAACCCGCGCACACCTGGTAGTACAGGTTATTACGAATGATCATCGCCGGCTTTCCGGCTTTCTTCAGCTCATTCGCCTTGGCCTCTGCCTTTGATTTTTCCCGGTACGAGATGAGTTGTATAGTATATGGTTTTTGCGCGTCCATGTCAACGGGTTTTGCTGTTTTTTCAGTGGTTTCCGGAGCCGGAATCTGCGGAAGAGAGGCATCGCGTGACGCTCCCCGTGACACGTCCTGCACAGCAGGACCGGGCAATTCAGCGAGGTCATCCTTATCCGGGCTCACATATACCGTTTCGGCCAGCTCCGCATATGCCACATCAGAAGACCTCCTCTTGCCCGTTTCCACCCCCACCGCGAATGAAAATATAAAGCCCAGCACGACCACTATAGCGACAAAAAGCACGGCCTCAACGGGCAATACAACATTTCTGGGTTTGCGGCGCCCGGCAATCGCGTTGGACAACCGTCCGGTGCCGCGCC
>JBDRBZ010000039.1:0-2221 GCA_043822175.1 Candidatus Omnitrophota bacterium | reverse complement strand
ATGAGGACTATGCCAGGGTACATTTTGAGAACGCAAAGGACAGGGTAGACGACCTTCATGAATTGATTAATTTCGCGCACCAGTATAAATCGCTTAATTCGCTGCTTCATGATATCACGCTCAGAGAATCTTTCAGGGGGGAGACCATAAACGGCGCGCCTTCTCATGATGAGCAGCTTGTTATTTCCACGATACACCAGGCCAAGGGCCTGGAATGGAATACGGTATTTCTCGTAGGCCTGTGCGAGGGGCAATTCCCTCACTCGAAGTCCCTTGACGAACCGGTACAGCTTGAGGAGGAGCGCAGGCTATTCTATGTGGCTGTGACAAGGGCAAAAAACGATCTGTACCTCATTCACCCCATAACGCGCTACGACTACCAGATGGGCACGGTTATATCAAGGAAATCGCTTTTTCTGCGTGAGATAGACGCGGGCCTCTATGAAAAATGGGATATAGAGGAAACCGGCCATGACAGTGACGCCGTTATCGATATAGATCTATAGACCTATGCGGCGCGGAACGGGAAGATGAGCCCCAGATCCTTCCACATGCGCGTTTCTTCCATGCATAAATAAACGGGCAGCCGCGGCGAATATTTTAAAAGTGTATCGAGAATAGTCCTGTAAATTCTGCGGCGCGCGGGATAGGGGTACCTCAGCTTTCCGTCAAAGTCTATCAGGAGTTCTCCGTTAAGTATGCTGTTTTCCGGAAACCTGGCCTCAATGACCTTTTTCGTGTCAGGTCTGAACCTCAATGTCCCCAGGCTTATCCACGCGATATCACCGGGTAGAACATGTGTGAAAAGCGTATGAATAAGGCCTGTGTAATCATTTTCCCACCCGGTGTAGCGGATAATGGGATCAAAATGTATGCCTATGCGGTAGCCCGCGTCCCGGCAGAGTTTAGCGGCCTTAAGCCTTTCGGGCAGAGTTGATGTCATGGGTTCGTTTTCGGCTATTATTTCAGGAGGGTTCAGTGACCATGACACTACGATATTCCTGCCGGGACCGGCCTTAAGGAGATTTTCGACATTGGCGCTCTTGGTCTTGAATTCAAATGACGCGTCAGGGTACCCTTTGAAGAAACTGACCAATTGAGGGGCATATGACGTTAGATGGTCGAGCATAAGCGAGTCAGAGAATTCGCCTGACCCGATGCGCAGGTGACGCCGGCTGCCGTAAATACAACCGAACGCGCCAAAAAAAGAATCTATGTTGGCCGGTATTACGATGCCCGGGGTGTTTATATAACGCTGCAGGTAGCAGTATGAGCAGTCAAATATGCAGCCGGTGCCGATATTTAGTATATGGTAACCGCACCCGCGGGCATGTTTTGTGCACGGGCAGGGCTTGAGAAAGTCAAATTTTTCCATGACAATGAAAAGTGTCTCGCGGCGCCTGTTGTAATCTTCTATCGTGAATCGACCGCGGTTACTTACAAAGGATTTTAATGAGGCGATTGCTTCATACCGCGCCTTCGGGAACAGTGCCCTGGCCCTCAAGGTGAGCCATGAATCGGCCGCGGCCTTTTCGGCATAGATGTATTTAGGGCAAAAGGCGGTCCCCGAAATTCGGCCGCGTTTACCTAAAGGCATGATGAGATCGGGCAGATAGGGTTTTACTGCCACGCCTGATTTGTGTGCCTCAGGATATCGTTTCCTTAGCAGCAATGCCTTTGCCGCGCTGAAATCAGCGGGAACTAATTTAGGGAGAATGTCTTTGGGCATTACATGATCGCGCTTTGCGATTTCATAGAGGAGGCGCTCTATTTCCCTTGTCTTGTTAACGCCAAGTAACGGAAAAAGCCTTTTGGTGCAGGTCTTTACCGCTTTTAGCAGTGAAGCCGCGTTTTTATGAAACTGCATATTAACTGGGCGGCCTTTTCCGCGGATGTCTTTAACGCCTGTTTATCTTTAGGTGAAGCCGAATACAGGCAAGGGTGGCCTCCGAGCACGTCGGTGGCGTACATAAGCGCTATGGCGCGCATGCCTGTTTCCCGGGCAGCCGTGAAAACAGCGGAGCACTCCATGTCCAGCGCGATGATATCCCGGCTTTTAAAGAAAGGCAGGTATTGAGACTCGATCTTAAGGGATGATACAGTGGCGCATGCCGCTTCGATTACATGTCGGCCGCAGAATTCCACAAAAGATTTTAACAATTTTTTGTCAGGTTTTGCGGCATAGGGGTTGCCGTATTTTCTCAAAAGCATTCCGGAGAAA
>JBDRBZ010000038.1:0-5049 GCA_043822175.1 Candidatus Omnitrophota bacterium | reverse complement strand
CATACTGGGTGCGGTACTTATACACAACACTCCTCATTTCAGCCTCGCTCAGCCCCCTCAAACCCATATACATCCTGATAAGTTTTTCCATGCACTCCCGGTCGAACACAGGGTTATTAAACAGGGTCTCGAGAGCGATATGATACTCGCCGTCCTTTACAATATCGTCGTATTTATCCTTCGAGTTAGTAATGATCGCTATATACGGCCGCTTCCGGTTTTTGTCAAACTTGGGCAGGATTATGAGATGGGACACTTTCATGTCGCGGAATATTTCCGTAATACCCTTTGAATGGAACCCCCCTGTGATAAGCGCGGCCACATTCTGTCCCTCGGCGCGCATGAGCGAGATGGTATTGGCGACCATGGCGTCGTTACGCTTAAGTGTGAGCTCATAAAAGTCTTCGGCAGGCCGTATTACGCCGAAGATGCCGGCGACATCGAGGTCAGCCGGCAAGGACATGCCGTATTTCCTGTACATTTCCGCGAGGAACGATGTGAATTCTCCGGGGGTAAACGATGAGCGGTTTTTCTGGAAATAATCAAGAGACTTACTCGTAAGCTTCACCTCGAACAGGTCGCAGAGCACGCCGGCCTTGCGCATAAGGTCAGACAGTTTTCTGTCATGCTCATTTTTGATGAGCTTTTCGCGTATGCGCGACTCATACTCAACCACTTCGTCTTTTATCGCGCCTATGTCCACTGACTCATACAGCGCCATGTAGTCCACGTAGCGTATCATGTTAGGATACGCGCTTAAGCCCATACCCTCGAGCCGCGCCAGGTCTAGAAGGTGGGAATAATACATGCTGGCAGAGATTTTCCCGAGCTTAAACGACAGGCTCTTCAGGACAAGCTCCTCGAGTTTATTCTTAGGAAGTGATACGCGGAGTTTTTTAAGAAGCTCCTCCCTCTCGATGTCAGTGTTTCCGAAATCGCACTTTTTTTCCATCTCCACGGCCTTGAGCAGGTTGTTTATATTCTCATAATCACCGGGATGTACGCCGTTATCCTCGCCTATCTCACGGATCTTCTCCCACCGCTCGGTAAACCTGGCATTGCCGCTGCCGTTCACTATGGAATTGGCCTCGAGCAGCCGCAGGTCTTCGCTGTACAGATGCTTTTCAAGGCCGGTGAGGGCGTTGTACAGGGCCTTGGCCTTCCTGTAATTCTCCTCCCTGTCGCCCAGCACTTTCCTGAAAGCCTCCATGTTCTTTGCATGCATGGCCGCATCGTCTATGCCGTAGAGGGCGATACCGGGGTCCTTAATCGCTGAGAAGTATTCGGCAGCGGAAACCCTTCCCTCTGCCATTAATTCATCGGCGAGCTTCTTCTTCACTTCACTATCGGGAAATGAGGAGATAATGGAAGTGTCGATGAACCCTGATGAGCCCTCCACGGCAATTAGACGTAATTCGTAATTCACCACGAGATTGTCGAGAATATCGACGATAGACTCCTGGGCGCTCAGGTTGTCGTGAGCGTCCTTTATGTTTATAATGACTTCGTCGGATCCGTAAACACGGACGTCCTTTGCGATGCCTATGTTCCGCGGGATCGAGAATTGGCGTAAATCAATGGACGCGCTGGCTGATGAAGAGGCCTTGGATGAGACCTGGACAGATGAAGGATCCTGCGCAAGAGCGGTTTGCTCGACAAGAAAGACTATGGAAACAGCAAGCGAGAGTATCCTGAAGATACCCCTGAACCGGCTGTAACAACCGTTTATCCCCGCATTAGATGCGGGATTATCCCACAAGTAACTTCTCATAACGACACCCCTCTAGACACAGTCACCCATATCGTTATGATACGGACTATTCGATTCTCCTCATTTCCCTACTATAATAGTATATCACTATATAAGAATGATGTACGCCTCTTCATGCTACCTTTTTTAAACCTTAACAATTGGTAAAAAAGCTGTTATTACCTTTGGGTCAAACTGCGTACCAGCACATGCCTTTAATTCTTTGATCGCATCCTTTTTTTTCAGTGCCTTTCTGTATGGCCTGTCAGATATCATCGCATCATAGGCGTCAGATGCGGCTATAATGCGCGCTCCCATGGGAATACTCCCGCCGGATATTCTGGCGTCAGGGTACCCGCCTCCGCCGTATCTTGCATGGTGGTGCTTCACGATGTCGCAGACATGCCTGTCCATGCCCGCTTTTTTAAGTATTAACTCACCCACAGAAGGGTGCTTTCTTATCGCCTGCCATTCCTCATCGCTAAGCCTGCCGCATTTTTTCAGTATATTACCAGGGATCACAATCTTCCCTATATCATGCAGGACGGCCGCCTGCATGATAACGGCAACAGCCTTTTCCTCTAGCTTAAGTTTTCTGCAGATAGCCGCGCACAGGTTCATCACTTCACAGGAATGGCCCGTGACATATCCGTCCTTCCTGTCTATCAGGTCTGTGAGAATATTAATTATGCCGGCATCCCTGTCGATAAAACGGCCGTCCACCTTAGCGTTTTTGAGAAGGAATGACAATAACAGCCGCCCCCTCTCTGTCGCGCCGTACTTCGCTTTCACTGTCTCGCGCGCGAGCCTGGCGTTAAGGACTGACCTGGCCGCATACTTCGCGATAAGCCCGCCTATACGGACCCTGTACTTTGTGAGCCTCCCCGAATCCCGCCTCAAGGCGATAACAAGGACGCCTACAACGATATCATCAGCTATCATTGGGTAAGCGACCAGGGACTTAATCCCTTCCTCATCAATCGCGTTCCTGAACGCCCATTCCTTTACGGGTGAAAGGTCCCTGATAATTACGCGTTTCTTTCGCTGAACGGCAGTGTTCAGGACAGTTATGAAGACACCGCTGTCCGAAAGGCTGTAAAGCCTGCCCCTTACGCCGCAGATAACGCGCGGCATGAGAGCATTATTTTCCATGTTAATCCATATGCCCGTATACGGCACGTCCATCTCATCGCACACATTCTTTAGTACACGCGCAAGTATATAGTTCATCTCCACCTCAGGCAAAAGCGCTATCCTGCCATCATAATCATAAACGCTCTTTTGCCCGATTCTTTTCTCTATATGGCTAATGGACATACATGCCCCCTTACTTTCAATATTAGTATGCCAGCTCTGACTCAAGGTCACTCAGGAACTCGCTGTCAGTCCTGGCAGCGACTGATTCGACCTTGGCTTCAATAACCAGTTTGCCTGCTTTGGCCTGCTCAGCAAGCCTCTGGTCGGCCATATCATTTATAAGCGTAGCGCCTTTATCCCCCGCAAATATAACCAGGTTAGAAAGCGCCTGTGCCCAAGTTGCCGCGCCTGCCTGGCGTATGATGCTGTATGCGTTCACGCCGGCTGCCTGCAGGGCGGCCATAAGGGCCTCGTTACCTTTATTCATCTCGCTTATCATGGCAAACACGGTAACGTCATTTTCGCTGACCCTGTTCTTATCTGCGACATTTTTCTTTGCCTCATTTATCCTGGCAGCCGCGTCATCAGACTTGATTATGCAAACCGTTATACCCCTGGCTATAAGCAGGTTCCTTACCCTGCGCGCCGTAGCCCTGGCTTCGGCATCCTGCGAGTAGAGAAGGCTCCAATCCATGGCCACGACAAGCGTATCAGCGGCCTGGACGAGTGGCCGTGAAATATTCTGCGATGTCAGAGGATTACGGAGATCTATGCCATCCTTCATACGAACGAGTTCAGCGGCCATCTTATCCTGCCCGTCCAGCAGGCCGGCCTTCTTTTTGGCAATGGCGTCCGCAAGCAAGCCGAGCAGCTGCTGCATGGCGCGCACGCTGACATCCATTGACCTCTGTTTTACGAGCTCCGCATAAAGCTGTATGGAATCCATCCTGTTGAGCATCTCTACTATATCCTTCACAGCGCTCTCCACCTCGGCTGCACCATCCAGGTCCCCGGCCGCGATCTGCCTCGCGACCCCGTCTCTCATGACCCGGATCACTGCTTTCGCGCAGACGAGCTTGGCCTCATTCGCCACCTGGGCGGCCTCTGCCAGGGCGGCCTCACGTGCCGCGCCTGTTTTTCCGGTAGCATCACTAATTCTATCAAGCTTAGCCGCAAGACCATCAAGCATAGAACACAACTGACGCAATACCGCGGCTGCCTGGTCACCGGCCACGGCCGCAATGAGGTCAATGACGCCATCAAGTTCGAGCAGTTCGGCAGCATAGGCTGCAAATCCGGCGTCAGCCAGAATACCCTTATTCCCGAGCACCTCCCTTATCCTGGCCAGTTCGACCTTTACGCGCCTTCTTTCCGCATCCAGCGGCGTGATCTCTGCCCCTCGCATCCTGTCAAGCATGCCGCGCACATACCGCCATATCGTGTAGTCCATGCGCTTGCCGCTTTCCGCCACAGCGCCGCTTACCATCACCCTTTGGGCGTCCCTATACTCGAACGCGCGGTCGCCCGCGTTTTCTGCGCGGATATTTCCCTGCATGACGGCGACATCCACATCGTCATATGTATGAAGGACAACAGCCTGGAGCCTGCCGTCAATCATTGTCATTTCCTCGAGCAGGAATTTGTTGTTTTCGAATCTGAGCCGTCTCACAGCGCCGATATCACTGTTCGCGCCGCGCTCAAGGATATAGCCCATCATGCCGTCAAGCTTCCGGTTTGTAAACGCCGCCTTCCTCACCATCGCATAGATATCGCCGAGGTACTCACCCCAGTCGCCATTCGCTACCACATGCGGGTGCGTATGCACATCAAGCAGTTCATAATCACCCTGCCTGTAGCTGCGCGTGCTGCCCATCCTGTCGATATCGCCTGTGTTTTCGTTTATATCGATAACGGCCCTCACAGCCAGGCGGGCCTCTCCCTCACCCTTCAGAATGGAATACGCTATCTCATAAGGCAATACGCCGTTAAATTCACTGTTCATTTGCGTCCTGAGCCTGGACGCAAGCGCGCCGGCGCGCGCATCCGTCATGCCGGGCCTCCCCCTTAATACCCCCATCACAATGTTTTCGAAAGGCCGCCCGTGCTGGGCCTCGGGCACGACCACCTCTACGCCGTTTACGACTATCCTGTCGCCGGCGCGC
>JBDRBZ010000037.1:0-4398 GCA_043822175.1 Candidatus Omnitrophota bacterium | reverse complement strand
CGTCGGCTATTTCCCTCGTTACGGGATGAAATTCTCTCAGGAGAATAAAGTCATATTTTTTACCGGCTATGCCGGGGATATCTTTCGGGTATTCTCCGTCCGCTTCGAAAAACAGCGCGCCTCCGTCTCTTTCGGCCTTTTTTACCGCGACTTCGCAATAATCAAACGACGTCACATCCCCGAAAAACGCCAGAAGCCTCGATATGGACCCTATGCCGCATCCGGGCTCCAGTATCTTAAGCTTCCTGTCAAACATGTCATCATCCTTAAACCCGTACCTGTTCAGGAGATAGCCGTAACGCGCCAGACATTGGATCCTCGCTGCGGCTGTCATGGGGGTATGAACGTGCCATTTGCGCTTATCAGAATAAAGTTCGTTTGCCTGCGCCTTCATTGTATTTTTCTGCCTGACCCTTTTTGCCACGATGCGGCTCCGTTCGTGATTACAGCATTATCTACAGTGCCCGCCATTCAGCGCGTTTTGACAGCCCCAGGCCGCCGGCCGCCGCCGTTAAAAATTTGCTGTCCGTATACACTATGTCGAATTTCTTTTTTTTCGTAATGATTTTTATAAGCGCCCTGAGCGAATGGAACAAAGGCCCCCGCCGGTATACCTTGAGCCCGGAACGGTTGCCGAGCATGCCGGCTATGTCACCCTGCCCCGACAGCACAAACACCCAGTTGCCCTTCTTTATCTCCTCGTCTACGCGCAAGGCTATCTCTTTCAGTGAAACTGCCCCGTTCACCGCGAAAAACACGCGCCTGGGCCTGCCCCACCTGGATTCAAAAAGCACCCTGTTCTTCTCGAAATCATAGTGGTGCTTTTTTATCATCCTGAAAGATGTATTTTCGCGGTGGTACACATAAGCGCCCAGCGCCCTGGCGCATAGATAACCCCTTTCCCTGGCGCGCATGCAGAAATCGGTATCCTCGAAATTGCCCATGCCGTACATCTCGTCAAACATGCCTATCTCATCCGTAAGCGACCTCCTGAAAAGCATGCAGAACCCGACACAGCTCATCATCTCAACGTATTTCCCGGAATTACGCGCCACCCCGGAGGCATATTCCTTAAAAGCCATCAGAAACGGTTTCTTCTGCCCGAGATTATTACTGGACGGATTCAACACCCCTATAGACGGATTCCTGTCAGCGACGGCAAGCATCTCGGTGAGCCACCCCTTAGCCGTGACAGTATCGTTATTGAGAATGCAGATATACTGCGCGCGGGACGCGTGTATTCCCTCGTTGACCGCCTTTACGAAACCTATGTTTTCCGCGTTGCGTATTATGGAGAAAGGGCGTCCGGTCACCTCGGCCTTAAACCTGTCAAGCACCCTGACGGTTTCGCGGCCGCTCGCGTTGTCAATCACGATTACCCCGTAATCGCATAATGTGTTGGCCGTTACGGATTCAAGACATCTGGCTGTTATGCGCGGCTGATTCCACACAGGTATTATAATGTCACACTTCGGCATCTACGGTCTCCCCGGGTTTATTCCTGGTCCCGGCTTTCAGGTCATTCATCGTCTGTTTGACAAATATGTCAAATAGGCCCCTCGCCTCCGTAAATATACGCGCCCGCTGCCCGAACATCCTGGACAACCGGACATATAAACCGACGTCATTGACGAACACGGCGTCAAACCGCTTCTCGGCCCGTTTTCTCAGATTCATGCGGATCAAGAACACGGAAGCGGGCGCCAGGGCAAACCCCGGGCATGCGCGCATCCTCACGTTCGTATGCTTAACCGCGGAAATCAGGCTGCTGTCAGACGAGAGGATCTCGACCTTATGCTGTTTTCGCGCCAGGTAATATACCATGTTCGAGATCCTGTCGCGCCCTGCCACACCGTCGATGGAGCCCGCGTCCAGTATAAGCAGCGCCCTTAATGGCCTTCCCCATTTCGCGTAGTATATGCGCTTATTTTTTTCATGCAGCTCGCTCCACATGTCCCCTTTAAGCACCTCATTCGCGGTCACATTCCTGTAATGCTCTATATACGTATCCAGCGCCTTCAAACAGAGGAAACCGGCCTCTATGGCCGCCACAGAATAGTCAACGTCGTCAAAATACGCCAGGCCGTATATCTCGTCCAGTTTTCCTATCGCTTCAATGACCGCCCTTTTGATAACAACCGAAAAACCCCTGCACCAGTCCGTTTCGATGAAGGCCTTTCCCTGCCCGCGCCTCTTCTCGAGCATGCTATTATACGCGTCAACCGAAATGTTCTTCGGCCTGCCGTCCCACACAGGGTTTACAAGGCCGTAATTCTCTTTAAGGTCCAGTATCCCTATAAGCTTCCTGAGCCAGCCCGCCGTCACTATTGTATCGTTATTCTGCAGGCACACGTACGGGGCGTCCGACATCTCAAGCGCCCGATTAACGGCCCTCACCCACCCGACATTGCCTCCGCAGTCAATCACGGTAATATCAAGCGATGGATTTCTTTCGAGAGAGCCGAGCAATTCCTTTGTCTTGGGACAGTCGCCGTTGTTTACGACAATAAGCCTGTAGGGCGTGTCAGTGTGCCGGATAATGCTCTCTATGCACTTTTGGGTGCACTCATACTGATTGCATACCGGCAGAATTATATCGCATCTTTTTCTGTCACGCTCATCCGCGCGCGTTCCCCTCATAAGCCCCATGGCCTCGTCGAGCATTCCGTCTCTTTCAGCGGCAAAATCCGTGCTTACAACGCCTGCGCCCTGGGCCTTTGCGAGAACACGCAGTACAGGGATAAGGCGGGCCCTGTCGGATATCATGATATCGTATTTTTTCCTTCTTTTACTTCCAAACGACCTCTCCGCCAGTCTCAGGACACTCTCGGCATACAAGAGCCTCCGGTCACGGAAGCCGTACTTGATATTCTGATGTTCGGGCATCCCTATCCTCTCCCTCACGGTATCAATCCGGTTTTTAACCGAATCCGGCCTGCCGAATATCCATAGATTTATCCAGCACCATTCGCGCGCCATGTAAAGCGCCGTACCGAGCAGGTTGGCGATATGCGTATCCGGTGTCTTATCCGTGATTTCGGAAATGATCACCGCCCTGAGATGCCTCGGCCATTTCCTGAAATATTCCCTCTCACCGGCGGCCTGCAGACTTTTTCTCTCGCCAAGGGCATCGAATGATTTATGCTCCCTGTGATACACATACGCCGAATGCACGCATACCGACCTGTAGCCTGCCTTATGCGCCCTCATGGAATAATCCGTATCGTCAAACCCGCCTATACCGAACCTTTCGTCCAGATGCCCGATCGTGTCTATCACAGTGCGTTTCACAAGCATGGAAAATCCCTGGCACTGGTTCATTTCCATGTATTTACCGGCATTTGACGCGACCGCGTCCGCGTAGCCGTTTAGATCCGTGCCCGCGGCGAGATGTCCGCCGCACAGCGGATTCAAAAGGCCGACATCGTCGTGGCTTTCGGCGAAACTTACAAGCCTTGAGAGCCAGCCCCTGGCAGGCATTGTATCGTTATTCATCATGCAGACGTATGCGGAAGACGACGCCTCGAGCCCCATATTGACCGCCTTGATAAACCCTTCATTGCGTTTATTGACAATAAGCATTGTCCTGTCTTTATGCCTTTCCGTGAAATCCCTTAAAAATCCGGCGGTTTCCGGCTCGCTGCCGTTGTCGATAAGTATGATCCTGTAGGGATAATCCGTATTTCCGACTATCGAGTCAAGACAGTCTTTTGTAACCTCCGGCTGGTTCCAGACAGGTATTATTATGTCGCAGACTCGGTTAATTTCGGGCATTGACACCTACCCTGCCGGCAAGCACGCTGACCGCATCGAATACTTTTTCGTCCGAAATACTGTGCAGGCATTTCACGTTATCGCACTTTTTATGCTTGAATCTCGCGTAACACGGCCTGCACGCCACATCCGCCGTAACCACGATATGCCTGGACGGGTCGTGCGAAAACGGCCCGTACACCATCTCATCCACGGGCCCGAACAGCGATACGGTCGGGACCCTAAGGCCAACGGCTATATGCAGCGGCCCGCCCTCGTTGCACAGTATGAAGGAACATTTTTTGACAAGCGCCATGAATTGCCCGACATCCGTTTTCCCGCCCATGTTAAGCGCGCTCCGGCTCATAAGCGCCCGCATCCTGCCGCACAGTTCCGCCTCCTTATGGTCGCCTAAGAGGATGACATTCAAGCCCAGTTCACCGGATATCCTGTCGGAGACCCTCGCGAAATTCTCGACCGGCCATCTCCTGAACCGCGAGTTATCGCCCCAGCTCCGGCCGCCGCCGGCGATTACGCCGGCTATCGGCCTGCCCGTCAGGCCGTTTTCGCGGATCACGCGGTCCGCCCATCCGTCATTTTCGCGTGAAGTGAATATCTCCGGGCGCGCCTCACGGTAATTTATGC